>WQTJ01000104.1 GCA_009786345.1 Dehalococcoidia bacterium
AATATCATGGCTCAGACCACTAACTCACATTTCAGTGCAGTTTCAGCTGTCAGCGCTGGTGTGGCTGATTTGCGCAAGGTAATAGACGAAGCACGTGAACGGCGCAAGCTATCCAGACAGAAAACGCTACTCTTTATTGATGAAATCCATCGCTTTAATAAGGCGCAGCAGGATGCCATACTGCCATATGTGGAAGATGGAACAATAACACTTATTGGAGCTACTACTGAAAACCCATCTTTTGAGGTTATTTCGCCGCTTTTATCGCGCTCACAGGTATTTGTTTTAAAACCGCTTTCTGCACAGGAAATAGGCACTATTCTCAAGCGCGCTATTACTGATAGAGAGCGTGGATTGGGTGCTTTCAACGTTGATACCGATGAAGTGGCACTGGATTATTTAGTTGCTATGGCCAACTCGGATGCGCGTACGGCACTTAATGCATTGGAAGTGGCTGCTATGACCACTGCGCCTGATGAAAACGGGCGGCGCTATGTGACTCTGCCTGTGGTGGAAGACGCTGTGCAGCATCGTGCGATTCTCTATGATAAGAACGGCGAGCAGCATTATGACATCATTTCAGCGCTACATAAAACTATGCGCGGGTCAGACCCTGATGCCGCTCTTTATTGGCTGTCCCGCATGGTGGAGGCAGGTGAAGATCCTTTATATATTGTGCGGCGACTGGTGAGGTTTGCCTCTGAGGATGTTGGTATGGCTGACCCGCAAGCGCTGGTTGTATGTATGGCGGCGCAACAGGCAGTGCATTTTATTGGCATGCCAGAGGGAAACTTAGCATTGGCACAGGCAGTGGTCTATCTGGCCACAGCCCCCAAGAGCAATTCGCTGTATATGGCCTATTCCAAGGTTAAGCGTGAGGTTGCACAGGGGTATAATGCGCCTGTTCCGCTACATCTGCGCAATGCTCCTACCAAGCTGATGAAGCAGTTGGATTATGGTAAGGGATACAAATATGCGCATGAGTTTGAGGGACATTTTGTACGCCAGCAGAATTTGCCTGAAAGCCTAAAAGGACGGCAGTTTTATGAACCAAGTGAGCAGGGCTTTGAAAAACAGGTATTGCTGCGTTTGAAAAGTTGGTGGCCTGAGCGCTACTGCAAGCAAGACGGACATCCATCGTGACGAAGTTTGTTGTAAGCAAGTATTGGGCTCAGTAATGACCCCAGCATTTTTGACAGTATCTTACATTGAGCATATACTTACTGGGTTGTTAACGCGGGGTGGAGCAGTGGCAGCTCGTCGGGCTCATAACCCGAAGGTCGTCGGTTCGAATCCGACCCCCGCTACCAAAATTGTTTGGTGAAAAAGGCACCTGTAAAAACCGCTAACCATGCGGTTTTTTGTTGGCGTTTTTATACATTTTTCATTGGCGCTGACAGTCTACAACGCCGCTCATATCATATGCCATGGCTTCAGTTATACGCACTGAAATTATCTCTCCTACTGGAACAACGCTTTTTATCAGTACAAGCCCGTCTACTTCCGGAGCATCGCGGTAGCTGCGTCCAATCGAAATACCATCCCCCATGCCTTCAACCAGTACGTCCAATTGCTTGCCTATAAACTCTTTATTGTGCGCCAGCGAAATCTTCTGTTGTTTTTCCATCAGGAGTTTCGTGCGATCTTCTTTTATGTCTTCTGGGATAGTGTCTCCAAGTGCCTCACTTGGAGTGCCGGCCTCAAATGAGAATTTGAATGCACCAAGTTTATCGAATCGTATTTCATCAATGAAATCAAGCAGTGTTTGGAATTCCCGTTCGCTTTCGTCCGGGTATCCGACTATGAATGTGCTGCGTAATGCTAAGTTTGGTATGGAGTTGCGCATTTTATCCAATGTTTTATATACCCAGTCTATGTTAGCCGGGCGGTGCATGCGGCGCAGTACGTCAGGATGTGCGTGTTGTAGCGGCATGTCTAGATAAGGCACAATTTGTTTGTGAGTGGCCATTACCTCAATCAACTCATCGGTAACAAATCCCGGGTAAGCGTACATGATACGCAGCCAGTCAACATTTGGAATGGTTTTAGTCATTTCAGTAAGTAAATTTGCTAAACCATTACGCATGCCTAAATCATACCCGTAGTCTGTGCTGTTTTGTGCAATAAGGATAATCTCGCGAATTCCACACTCTTGCAGTTGTTTAGCCTCAGCTAATATAGACTCCATCGGATGGCTTACAGCAGGGCCTTTTATTGAGGGGATGGCGCAGAAAGCGCATGCGCGCGAGCATCCATCAGCGATTTTAAGATAAGCGCTGGCTCCTTGTATTGAAAAGCGCGGTATGCCGCACTCGCCAAAGGCGTCAGTGATGTTTATTTTGGTGGCACAAGTATGGGTTTTGTCTTCGCATAAGCTATCAGCTAACTCTACAATGTCCATCCAGTTGCGCGTGCCTAGGATGGCATCTACACCACGTATTTTTTGCTGGACTTCGCCGCCGTAACGTTGTGTGAGACAACCTGTGGCAATCAGCACTTGTCCTGATTTTTTGCGCGAGGCGAATTTTTCAAGTGTGCTGTATGACTCATCTTTGGCAATGTTAATAAAACCGCATGTATTAATGATAATAAGGTGAGCTTGTTTTGGGTTTGGGACCAATTGATATCTGGCGCGGCTTAGTAATGTGGCCATGGAATCTGCGTCAACAGTATTTTTGGCACATCCAAGCGAAATTATATGGAAAGTTTTGTTTTTCACTGTTTTACACTACAACATTATGCGTATATTTATAAACGACAACCATAAGCAAATGAATATTGCACTACTTATTGTTATTACTAATCATTTTACTTAAATCGATGTTTTGCCGCATCACTGAGGATATATTCAATTTGACTGTTAATTGAGCGGAAATCATCATCTGCCCATGAGGCTATTTTATCCCATAATGATGGGGAGAGCCTCAACAAGACCTGTTTTTTTGCACTTTCCCTGCTTTTTAATGCATTTTCCCGCTGTAAAATATTATCTTCCAGTGCTTTTATTTGCTCAAGCCGCTTTTGTAACTGCGCTTCGCGATTAGTTAGATCCACGATAAGTACTTCTTTCGTGAGTCGCCTTAAAAGATTGTCCCACTGTTAATAATCGGCTGGGCATCACGGTTCCCGCAAAGTACCACAAGCAGATTTGAGACCATAGTTGCCTTGCGCTCATCATCGAGAATAACGATATTATCCTCTCCAAGCTTGTCAAGCGCCATCTTTACCATACCAACAGCACCATCAACTATTTTCTTTCTAGCGGCAATAATGGCTGATGCCTGCTGACGCTGAAGCATCGCTGCCGCAATTTCCTCGGCATAAGCCAAGTGTGTTATCCTGACTTCTTCAATAATAAGCCCTGCACTATCTACGCGCTTTTGGAGCTCTGCCTTCATCATTTCAGCAATTTCAAGAGCGCTGCCACGCAGGGTTTTTTCCTGTTCATTGATGAAGTCATCATCCTCATCGAAAATATCATACGGATAAAGACGGGCAACGTTGCGAATAGTTGAATCTGTTTGAATGCTGAGAAACTCATGGTAGTTCTCTACTGAAAATACCGCCTGTGTAGGGTTATCAACATACCATATTACAATGGCTCCGATAATAATAGGGTTTCCTAAAATATCATTTACCTTTTGACGCTGATTATCTAATGTCTGTTTTTTCAGTGAAATAGCTTTTGAAACAGGGACTGTTGTAGTGCCGTTGCCACCTTGTTTCGCGCTTTCCTTTGCTCTTTGCACTGCTTCGGCCTTTGCTGCTTGATATGTAGGGCTGAAGGATGAACAGAAAGGGTTGACATAATGAAATCCGGCTGATTTGACTGTGCCGTGATAAACTCCGAAAAGAGTAAAAATCCGTGCCTCATTTGGTTTTACAACTTTAAGCCCTGCAAGCATAATGCCAAAAAATACCCAACCCAGCATACTTGCGCCAAAAATGATGCCGCCCGATAAAAACTTCTCGGCGGCAAGATGGATAATACCAAAAACACATGCAACGGTAGAAGCAATCAACCCAATAAGTCCTACGAACAGCATCAAAAATCCATTGGCGGGATTTAATGTTTTTTCTTTAATGTTGACAGTTTTTTGCTCCATATATTCTTTCCTAAGAATAATAATAGTATTATACTATCATTATGATATCATAGTGTCAAATGCTTTGCATGATTCTTTTGCATCAATATGAACACTCAATGGCTTATCGTTGTGTGCGGTGCCTAGTGTCTTATCGCCTCTTTAAAATTTCCAGCAAAGAATTGAAATATCTTAATTTCACGGCGCCTATTGGAAGTGTGAGTTGGTGCCGCTCTACAACGGCCATGCCATTGATGAGATTTAGCTCTGGTTTAAGTTGCAGCAACAGGCTTTCGTTCCCTGACTGAACGATGGCATCAATACGTTTTTCCATATCCACTGCTTTGACGATACGCTCCAGTTGAGTTGAGGCTAATTCATGCGTAATCTGGTTGTATTGTTCTTTAATGCGAGTCAGGCGTGCAACGGCAGCATAAGTAGTATCTACTATCTGTTGGCGGCTCATCCAGCGGGTTTCGTAATTTAAAGTTTCTTTCCAGCTTGGGCGTGTCAGTGCTGTGCGGTGCTCAGAGAGCGTGCGGTGTATGACTTTATACCCGTAGCGCTCCGGATTTTCAAAACATAGACTCCCAGGGTCGAGGAATGGTGACAGAGGGCCAATGAATAGGAACAGCCGCTTGTCTGAGTTGAATTTTTTATACAGATATTCGCAGTAATCTAATGTTTGGCTGACTGATTCAGGCGTCTGTTCAGGCAAGCCTATCATAAAATAGATTTCCAACCGCGATGCACCTAATTCAAGGGCTTTGGCAATACTGCTCTCAAGTTCTTCGTTGCTGTATGCGAGCCCTATAGCACGGCGTACCTTAATGTCGTGCGATTGAGGTGATATGTCGATAGCGAAACCTGGTTTAGCGCGTGCTATAGCCTCTAAAAATTGATTGTCAGGAGGCCTGAATAACTCAAAATCAATAGTATTTTTGACAGGCTTTTTCTCCATGAGCCGAAGCAGTTCATAGGCGCGTTCTTCTCCACCCATGCGCATATCGCCTAGAATGAAAATAGGACCGCGGCTTAAACGGCTGATATTTTGGATGTCTTTGAACATGTCAGATGCTGTTCGGAACGCTGTTTTTTGACGGCCTACTGTTTTACGTACGGCAGCATTGGCTCCGCCGCAATATACGCAGTTATGATCACAACCTTTGCACGTAAGCACCGCAGTCACCGGGTACTTAAGCCATTCTTTGGCTGGCAAGGTGCTGATCATGTCAAAATAGCGCAGCACAGAGCGCGCTACGGTGGTATAGTGGTTTTGCATCACGTCTGAAATGTTTGTTGGCACATGTGTTAAGCCATTGTCATGGATAGTGCCGCTGTTATCCTTCCATACAAGATTGGGGATTCCCTTCATGTTGCCTGTTTTAATCCCCTGCATGAATAGCCGCATAGGCTCCTCTGTGGAGTCGCCTCGCATGACATAATCTATTTCGGGATATTCAATGAGTTCTTTGTAGAAGTATGAAGAAGAGAACCCTCCAAAAAGAACTTTGGATTGCGGGTGGATTGTTTTCACAAGCTTAGCCAGTTCGATAGAACCATGCGAGTGTACCAGCCAGTGTAAATCTATGCCGAAGACAGGGGCGTGCAACTTGCGTATGAAAGCTACAACGTCGAGTTTTGGTTGCTTCAGCATGCGCATGGCGATATTCACCAGCCGCACATGGTATCCGGCATGCCCAAGGTATTCTGCCATGCTGGAAAAACCGATGGGGTACATTTCATATACAGGTGTGGACAGTACAAGGTCGCTAACAGGCCCGTAAAGCTGCGGGATATCCCTGTAGTCGTAAACATGAGGTGCGTGAAGCAGGATTAAATCTGTTTTAGCCATGTTGAACTTTTCTGAAACATCTTAGAATTACAAGAATGTAACATGAATAGCATAATTAAGACAAACGCATTGCATTAGTCATGATGAGCACAAAGTGTTATAATCGTTCGTCCATTCAGATAGCATTTGATAATGGATTAATAGTAAGGTCGTTGTTGTAAGAAACAGTATTTAATATGCCAAAAACTGATCTTATTTTGTTGCATGCTCCGCATGTCTACGATTTTCGCAAAGTGCCACAACTGTATGGCCCTGTGAGTGATCTCGTACTTTCCACCCCAATTTTTGAGATGTATCCTGTTGGGTTATCTAGCATTTCAGAGTATTTGGAGAAAAATGGTTTTCGCACCCGCATTGTTAACATAGCTTGGCGCATGCTGCGTGACGCACGTTTTGATGCGGAGGCTTTTATTAAGAAGTTGGAAGCACCGGTATTTGGCATAGATCTGCATTGGATGGTGCACTCACACGGTTCTATTGAAATCGCTAAGATTGTCAAAAAGTATCATCCAAAAGCCAGAATTATCTTTGGCGGGTATTCTTCATCACGTTTTTATAAGGAGCTAATACAGTATCCTGAGGTTGATTTTGTTATGCGCGGTGATTCCACAGAAGAGCCCATGAAGCAGTTTATGCAGGCTTTTCTGAAAGGCGGCGAATTATCATCTGTGCCAAATCTAGTGTGGAAGGATTCCTCGGGGCAAACTCAAGAGAATGAGTTTAGCTACGTGCCGACGGATATCAGCCATGTGATGGGTAACCACTATGGTACAGTAGTGCGCCAAGTACTGCGCTATCGCGACTTTGCTTCAGTGATTCCTTTTAAAGGATGGCTTAAATATCCTGTGACAGCGGTATTTACAAGCCGCGGTTGTAAATATGATTGTATATTTTGCAGTGGTGCGCGCAATGCCATGCCTGTTTTTGCCAACCGCAAAAAACCGGCTTATCGTAGTGCCGAGGATATTTTTAAAGATATAAAGAATATCTCAGAAATCACACGCGGCCCTATTCTGCTGGTTGGTGATATACGAGAGAATGGCGAGGAGCGTTCCCGCAAACTGCTGAGTTTAATAAAAGAACACCGTGTGAAAAACACGCTTATGTTTGAAGCTTTTAACCCATTGCCTCCGGATTTTGTTAAAGAGATGGCACGGGCTACTCCGGGATTTTCACTGGATATGTCGCCTGAATCACATGACCCTGAGGTACGTAAAGTGTCGTTGGGCCGCAGTTTCAGTAATGAGGCGATGGAAGATATGATACAGGCGGCATTAGAAAATGGTGCCAGCCGTGTGGAAATATTCTATATGATTGGCTTGCACAAGCAAGACACGCAATCGGTACTGGATACAGTGGATTATTGCGAGCATCTGTTACAGAAATTTAAAGCGGACAAACGTCTGTTTCTCTTTATGGGGCATCAAGCACCTTTTATGGCTCCGGGCAGTTTGGCTTTTGAGTATCCCGAACGCTATGGCTTTAAGTTGCTTTATAAAACACTGGAAGAACATCGTCAGGCACTTACCCTGCCCAGCTGGAAGTTTAGCCTTAATTATGAAACGCAATGGCTGTCACGTGATGAAATTACAGATGTTACTTATGAATCAATAGCTCGTCTTACCAAGCTTAAGGCAAAGTATGGCCAGATACCCCAAGCATTAGCTGAACGCCAAATTGAACGCATTGAGCGTGCAAAGGTGCTTGAGGTTAAAATCGAAGAATTGCTACGTGCCGGCAAACAAGATGAAATTGCCACTTTGCGTCCTGAGATGGATTCTATCAATGGTTTTACGGCTTCAGAACGCTTGGAGCTGGAGATACCTATCGGCAGTATTATGCGGTTGCGTTACTTCTCTGCTTTACGCAATCTGCTCTTTAGACGCAGTAAACCAAAAGCGCAACAGTCTATGCCATCTAATGAAAGTTAAAGGATGGAGTTATATGGCTATTACAAAAACTAAAGCTAAAGCATGGATACAGGTACAGAAAATACCGCGCCACTCAAGCGATGTTTTTTCACTTGTACTTGGATCTGTGATAGCTTGGTATCATGTAGGACAGTTTAATTGGTTAGTATTTATAGCTTCTTTACTGGCTGTATTCTGTATCGCCAATGGTATCTACCTTACAAATGAAGCTCAGGACTATGAGGGTGATAAGCTCAACAAAGAGCGCATCGGCGCTGGTGGTGGTATGAACCTAACCAGCACTGGAGGGTCGCAAGTGCTGGTTGCAGGGCATCTTAAGCGCAAACACGTACAACTTGTTGGTATGCTGTTCTTTGTAGCGGCTATTCCGCTTGGGTTGCTGGTGCAGTTTGGGGGGCATACAGGCTGGCTCACAATACCGCTTGGTGCGCTGGGTATTTTGGTTACATATAGCTATTCAAACCCGCCTGTCAAGGCGTCTTACCGCGGTTTGGGCGAGACTTTTATGATGCTGGGTTACGCGATGCTGCTATTTACAGCCTATTATATTCACGCCGGTCTTATTGATTGGTGGATACCGATGCTGGTTGCCATGCCTCGTATCCTTACCGTGCCGGCACTTAAGATAATACGCAACTTTCCGGATGCTGTAGCTGACGCTGCATCAGGCAAGCGCACATCTGTTGTCATTTTTGGCAAGGAGCGCATGCGCTGGGTTTATATAGTGCTGATTGTAGGTGCTGTACTTTCATTTGCTTTTGTGGTAATCGAAACTAAGTCCTTTTTCTCAGTAATCAATCTATGGCCGGCCGTGTTGTTTATACAGAGCATAATTCCTGTGCTGAACGGGCAGTGGAAAGAACGTGCAGGTATAGTATGCGCCTGTAAAAAGGGATTTCAGGGATTATTATTAACGCCGGTTACTTTGACTTTCACATTGTTATTAAGCGCTTGGATAAAGGTGTAGTTTGTAGGCACCTAATTTCCGTAAAAATATCCTATACACATGAGAAAACAGGCAATAACCCGGTACTCTATGCGATAGCTTCAAAGTTTTTGCTTTCACAGACGTATCAATACGGTTAAATTGACGATACTCCCCTAAAAATGTATTATTTATCCTAAACTCCGCAAATAAATATCCTATACGGTAGAAACAACGGACATAGTCCTGTATTGCACGCAGTATTTCCCATAGTTTTCATGTGGTTT
>WQTJ01000105.1 GCA_009786345.1 Dehalococcoidia bacterium
GCTTTATAAAATTTGCCGTTATGAAAAAAAGCCAGTGTATTCAAACTCGCATCAGCTTTAGCTACAACATCTCCGCCTCTACCTCCATCACCGCCATCAGGCCCGCCATAAGGCACAAATTTTTCACGTCTGAAAGTAACAGCTCCATTACCGCCATCACCAGCTTTTACTCTAATTTCTACCCTATCAAGCATAGTCATCCAACTTGTCGTAATAGTTATTACATTATCTAATTCAATATTTGGTTATGGATTAAATGTAAGATAACAACAATTGTAATAATAGCATAATGTTATTTTCTGTGGCTGTATAGGCGTCATTGTTTGTGCAAAATAGATCAAAAGGAGATTTTTCTAGGTGTCTAAAAAAACAAGTTGTGCAATAAAAATGCCAGTTATCAAAAAAAGAATGATAGTTGTGCAAAATCCGTGAAATAACTTTCATATTAACTCCTTTACATTCCATAGATATTTGCGCTATCCTTGCCTTAATTAAACGGGAGCAAAGCTGTGTTTCAAGCACCATACGGTACGCATGATATATTACCCGAAGACCAAACATACTGGAGTTTTCTTAAAGAAAAAATCGAGTCATTAGCTCCGCTATACGGTTATGAGCGTATTGATACTCCGATATTTGAAGAGGCCGGACTGTTTGTGCGCACGGTAGGGGTAGATACTGACATTGTTGAGAAGGAAATGTACACCTTTGCAGATCGCAGCGGCGGTCAGATGACATTGCGTCCTGAGGGTACAGCTTCAGTCTGCCGTGCTTATATTGAACATGGTATGGCATCTCGGTCACAGCCAGTAAAGCTATTTTACCAAGCACCAATCTTTCGCTATGAGAGACCTCAAGCAGGGCGCTATCGCCAGCATCACCAGTTTGGATTTGAGGCTATTGGTGATGGCGATGCGATGCTGGATGCTGAGTTGATTGATATGGCCTGGCGTTTTTTCGATTCGCTGGGTTTAAAAAATCTCACTTTACAGATTAATAGCATTGGA
Organism: Dehalococcoidia bacterium; assembly: GCA_009786345.1. Taxonomy (GTDB): domain Bacteria; phylum Chloroflexota; class Dehalococcoidia; order Dehalococcoidales; family UBA1222; genus WRNG01. The sequence continues at coordinate 1,008 of WQTJ01000105.1, forward strand.
TGCCCGAAATGTCGCCCAGCCTATTTGGCTAAACTTAGAGAGTACTATGCCGGGCATAAAGAAGTGTTATGCGGCGATTGCAAGGGGAGATTTGATAAGAATATTTTACGCTTGTTGGATTGCAAAAAGCCTACATGTCAACCATTGACAACAAGTGCGCCGCGCAGTGTAGAACATTTGTGTCAGGAATGCGCTGAGCATTTTGAGCAGCTTAAGACTCATCTTTCGACGCTTCAGCTGCCATTTGAAATAAACTCAAGTATGGTACGCGGCTTGGATTATTACACAAAGACAGTGTTTGAAATACAACCTGAGGATGAACGCGGGCAAAGCACAATCGCTGGCGGCGGGCGCTACGATGGGTTGATAGGTGAGTTGGGAGCTAAGCCTACTCCAGCTGTTGGGTTTGCAACTGGTATTGAACGTATTATTCTCAACCTTAAAAAACAGAAGGTTGCTATGCCAAATGCTCAGAAGTCAACAGTTTTTATTGCGTGGCTTGGTGAGGTAGCGCGCCAAACAGCGGTTAAGCTTTCTGGTGAATTACGTCAAATGAATATTGCTTCACTAATAACATATACTCCGCGAAGTCTCAAAGCTCAAATGCGACAGGCAGATAGCGCAGGCTGCAACTATGTTGCCATAATTGGCGAAGAAGAGGTCGCGCAAGGTAATGTTACCTTGCGCGACCTCCGTACGGCAAAACAGGAGCCAGTAGCGCTGGCTAAGCTAGTTGAGAAGTTACAGGAGATACACTGACGCACCAAAGGATTAACGAAAGGTTGAACCGTTAAATTCCTTTATTTGGTGTGTTGCTTTTTTCGCTTGGCAACAGTCACTCTGCCTGCAATTGCCAACACAACTAAAATAACACCTATACTACCTAAGACGACAAACAGTATTAAGGAGTTATTGTTTTGATGTGGCTCATACATAGCCTTAACTGTGATATCGGAAGTCACATTGGTAAACGGACAGTCCCACCCGACGAAATTGTAATCCTCTCGTAGCTCAGTGCTGCCTATAACATAATCTGTAGGGGGTATAGCAGCACCACCATCAGCGACAAATTCACCTTTGAGGAAAGTGCCATTCCAGTCTTGGAAGACGACTAAATGCTTTGTAGTATCAGCGTCAGTAGCAATGTATTGCGCAGTGAGAGTTAAGTTCTCTGTGATGTTTAGAAAAGAGCCATTCCATCCAGTGAAAGCATAACCTGAACGCAGAGAGTTAGAGCCAATCACGTATTCTGCTGGTGGTATAACCTTGCTTCCGTATAGAACAACCTCAGTTTTCAACTCTCTTCCGTCCCAATCAACGAAAGTGACAACGAGCGAAGTTTGTCCTTGCTCCCACTGTGCGACAAATGTAGCATCACCTACAACAATTGTAGAAGGAGATGGATCCCAGCCTATGAATTTCCAGCCATCTTGACTGGGATACGATTGAGGTCTTGGCGTATTAGCACCAAAAGCTATATTATAAAAAACCTGTGGAGTAAAGCTGCCATGTTCACCAGGCAGGTAGGTGATGGTGTAATTATTTATAGCGGTGGTAGCGTAGGCAATGTCGTAATTGTTGTAGCCAAAGATGAAAGGAGAAGTCCAAACAGTGCTCTTGATTTGAGCGTTATACAGTGCCTTATCAGCTTCGGCTAAATCGTACATCGCAGAGGCTTTGTTGTTGGAGAATGTAACACCATCTGCAATAGAGAGTTTATCAAGGTTTTTATAATCAATCCAGATACCTCCGCCATCATTGAAAGCTGTGTTATCTGAAAGCTCTCCTTTGTTTATGGTTATGGTTTGGGGTGAGTATTTGGATTGTAGAAGGAAATCGTAATAAATGCCACCACCGTTGTCGGTAGCAATATTGCCTGAAACCTCTCCTCCTGACATTTCAAATACTGGGTCATAATAATTTGTGTTGCCACTTATAGTGTTGCTATTGTAAATACCGCCGCCATTAGTGGCAGTATTGTTTGAAATGATGCCGCCTGATAGGTTGAAAGTCCCGTGGTTGCATACCCCGCCACCATTGTCAGTAGCAATGTTTCCTGAAATCTCTCCGCTAGATATTTCAAATACAGTGCGCTCTCTGATGCTGGTGCCACCACTACTGCCATTAGAATGTGTAACATCAATATTGAAAACGCCACCGCCAAAGTTGGCAGTGTTTCCAGAAATAGTGCCCCCTACCATAGTAAAAGTACCGCTTACATTGAATACACCGCCACCGTTTCCTCCTCCTATTAAGTCATTGTTATTGCTGCCAGCAGTATTGTTCAAAATATTGCCGCTTAACATTGTAAATGTGCTTGAATTGAAAACGCCACCACCATAACGCGTAGCAGTATTGCCTGAAATAGATGCATTTTCAGACATAGTGGAAGTGCTACCATTTCCAGTATAGATACCACCACCGCTGTAACTAGCAGAGTTATTTGAGATAACGGCGTTGCCAGACATGTTTAATACTACGTTATGTAATATGCTGGTGCTGTTATCAATAATGAACACGCCACCGCCATAGTTGGCAGAGTTATTTGAGATAACGGCGTTGCCAGACATAGAGAAAATTGTGTTGGTAATGGTATTATCAATAAATACACCTCCGCCTCCTCGAGCAGAATTATTGGAGATGCTGGCGTTACCAGACATATTGAATGTGCTACTATCGCCATACACGCCACCGCCTCTGCTAAAGGAGTTATAGATATCGGCGGTGTTTCTGGAAATAGTACCTCCTGACATCTCAAGTGTACCTGTATTATAGACACCGCCGCCGTAGGGATGAACCTGTAGAATACCGCCACCACTAGCAGAATTGTTTGCAATAGCGCCGCCTTTCATTTCAAATATACTTGCATTATAAACACCGCCACCACCGGGATGGACGCTACTGCTAGTAGCTCTATTGCCTGAGATAGCCCCACCAGACATAATGAAGGTACTGATTAAAGTACCATTGTGGTTACTGTTATATATACCACCACCATTGGTGGCAATATTGTTCAAAATATTGCCGCTTAACATTATGAAAGTGCCAGATATGCTATACACACCACCGCCATCAGAGCCTGCGGTATTGCTTGAAATATATGCATAGCCAGACATTGTGAAAGTGCTAGTGTTATATATTCCGCCACCATCAACAAGAGCATTATTGTTGGCAATAGCTCCGCCAGCCATGTTGAAGAATTTTCCGTTATGCACACCGCCACCGCTAGGAGCAGTATTACCTGAAATAGCACCTCCAGACATGTTAAAAGTGTTTAAGTTACACACACCGCCGCCGTCTAAGTCATATGCAATATTATCTGAAATATTGCCGCTTAACATTGTAAATGTGCTTGAATTGAAAACGCCACCACCACTGGTGGCAGTATTGCTTGAAATAGCACCACTATACATCGTAAATGAGCCATTATTACGTATGCCCCCGCCGTGAGCGGCAGAATTGCCTGAAATCTCTCCGCCAGTCATTTCAAATGTGCCTGAGTTTAATACGCCGCCCCCATTACCATTTGTTGGAGAGATGCAAGTATTGTCTGAAATTTTCCCGCTAACCATGTAAAGCGTAGCATTACTGTTGACAGTTATACCTCTGCTTCCACCTGTCGCATCAGCATTGTGTGTTACTGTAACGCCATCAATTGTCAGAGTTCCATCAACAGTTATAGTTGATTGCCCATCTGCTCCAATGAGCCTGTAATTGCCTGTAAGTGTGATGTGCTTGCCTGTTGGAATTGTAAGAGTGGTATCTGCGCTTAGAGAGATATCAGCACTAAATGCAATGACATACGGTGAAGTCAAAGGTGCATTAAATACAGCGTCAATGAGCTGTGGTTCAGATGTAACTGCAATATTAGGTGCTGCATATATATGAGATTGAATAGATGGGATACCTACCAATAAAAGACCTGCTGTTACAGTGCCTAATAGAATCAGTGAAAAGAAAGATTTATTAACCTTTTGAACCACTGGTATGTTTTTAGTATCCATATTCTACCCTCCGTATTTAAAAGGTCTTATTTATTGTTATTGGAAGTCAAGAGGAATAACATACTCGCCAAGCAACCGGTAGTATAAAGCGGATATTGTAAATGAAACCCAATCTTCATTTTCTCCAACCCATATGCTAATTCCTTCTGTGCCACCCTCTGCGTTTAGGGACATGCCGCTTATAAATTCCCAATCTCTGACATGGTAATCAAATGCGTCAAAGACAATATTCTTATCATTGCTAACAAGAGCGATTTTGAGATCTATTCTGTCGTTACCTGTGCCATCACCAAGAGGTGTTCTTTTTATTTCTGTAATTATTATTGTGCCAAGGCTGCAATTGATTGAAATATTACATGCTACGGTGGAATAGCCTTGAGGTAATTTGACACTGACATCGTGTATTTCGTTTCGTGACATTGCTAAATACGGTATATGCAACGTCGCATTCTGGTAGTTTTCCGGCATATCAAAAGCTAGCCTGTTGCTCATAAGCCGGCTTTCATTGGTAAAAATGAGGCTACTCTCTGTTGCAATATAACTATTGCTATAATATCCATATTGAGAGCAACCATACCGCATAAGCGCGTCAGTTGTGGTATTGAGTGGATAGCACCATACAACTAGCTGGTTGCCAATTCTGTCAGTTATGGCGGCGATGGATATGCCGTTCTGTGTATCTAACGGGCCGATTTCTAAGACATCTGTATAATCGCGGCATAGAGTAAAGGCGCATGAAAGGCGTTTTGGGAATCCAGTAATCTCAATTTCGTAGATGTCATCAAGTGTTGGTATGGTGGCCTTGCATGAAAAGCTAAGTATTACACCATCAGAATCCCGTGATAGCTTCGCTGATTGTTCTTCGTTATAATTTGTAAGGTTGCCATTTATATACAGCTTAAAATCGTTATAAGTAAGATTGTCATAAAAAACGAGCTTCCCTATATTGGAGTCATAGAAAGGTCGCCCATCAACTAAGATTTGCATCGATAAATAATCGTCTTTATATAGCGCATTAACGATGGTCGCTTTCAGAGTGTTCAGCTGAATCTGTCTGGTGATGGGATTAATCATATAAATGGGCGTATTATTGTTTTCTACAACGCCTTCGCCGGGTACAAATGTGAAAATCCTGCTTATGGCGGCATACACTTTGTCAAAGCCAATTATGGGAATTGAAGCAAATACAATTGCAAAAGCCACAATACAAGCCACAATTTTTTTGGGTATATATATGCCAAATGGAATGCGCGGTTTTGGCTGTCCTATTTTTTCTAAAACAGCATTTTTAATTCGATGGCGGTCTTTGCCGCTTATTTTCATTTCCACATTTTCTTCAAGCAACGTCTCTATTTGATTGCGAGAGAGGTTGTCTAAAACTGTTATAATCTTTTCTTCCATTACAGTGCTCCCTTTAAAGCTTGCTCCAGTTTGACTAATGCGCGTGAAACTTTTTTATCAACAGTGTTTTCTTTTATCCCCAATGCTTTGGATATGGTCTTGGTGTTTTGCCCGAAGTAGTATTTGCGAATCATAATTTGGCTATCCGGTTCACCGAGAGCTTTTATCTCGCGTATTAAATGTTCGCTTGCTTCATTATCAATGACATCTTTTTCCACATCTGTGTCGGAGGCAACTAAATCATAATCACGTTCATTAGTGCATAAATGCGCTATGGATTTCTGATGTTTTCTAAAAACATCAATAGCTTTGTGTTTTGATAAAACAGCTATATAAGATTTGAGAGAACCTTTTTCTAAATCGATATTATTTCTGGTTCTGTATATCTCATAGAAAATATCGCTTACACATTCTTCAATATCTTGCTTATCACATACGCTTGACAGCTTGCCGTATGCAATTGTGTAAACAAAAGCCATATATTGATCCATTACTTTCTCCAACCATTTTTCAGGCTGTTGAGTTAATAATGAGCAAAGGTCTTTTTCGCTGAACAAATTAACCGTTTCCTTGTTTTGAATTAACTGCGGTTACTTATACTATTCGTAAGATTACCGGAAAATCTGACAAGCCAAAAACAGCATAGCTTGCACAAAATAGCATCATGATAGTCTTGTAGTATAAAATGATACCATGATGATGCTTCCAAAAGAGTGCGCTGGAGGATATTTTTGATGACCATACCCAACGTAGTTATATATACGGATGGCGCCTGCTTGGGCAATCCCGGTCCGGGCGGCTACGGTACCATAGTAGAAATAAATGGTACACGCACTGAAAAATGCAGTGGCTTTCGTCTTACTACCAATAACCGTATGGAGATCATAGCTGCAATACGCGGGCTGGAATTTTTGAAAGAGCGTAGCAATGTTATTATTTTCAGTGATTCGCAATACTTGGTGCGTGCTATAACTGAGGGCTGGGCACGTAAGTGGCAAGCTAACGGATGGATGCGCAACAGCAAAGATAAAGCGCTTAACCCTGATCTGTGGGAGCACCTTTTGACGTTATGTCAAAAACATGACGTGGAATTTCGTTGGGTGCGAGGCCATAGCAACCATGCCGAGAACGAGCGTTGCGATTACTTAGCCAATGAAGCGGCACAAGGTTCTAACTTGCCTGTGGATGCTGTCTATGAAGCGCAGATAAGACGGTATTAGCTAGGTAGTATTGCGCCAATAAACGCTCGCTGTCCGTTGAGAAAGTTTGTGGCAGACATGACTTGTTTGCCCTCTATTTGTAATCGGCGCAATTCCAGTATTCCATGACTGGTGTTTACTCCGCAACCTCTTTCCAAAGGAACAACGCTACCCACTGGGTTGGTGCATTCAGTTTCGCGGGGCATAGCTTCTATAATTTTTATTATCCTGCCGTTGAAGCGTGTGAAAGCGCTTGGCCATGGCTGATAAGCACGCACTTGGTGCCATATATCCAGTGCTGGAAGGTTCCAGTTGATTTCTCCCGCTTCTTTTGCCATCGGCTTAAAATAAGTAGCTTGCGTTTCATCTTGTGGGTGTTGTGTTATGGTCCCTTTGGCTAAACGTGGAAGGACATCGACTAGCATTTGCGCTGAGATGAGCGACAGTTTATCGGAAAGTGTACCGGCGGTGTCATCGTCACGTACCAATACGTGGTTTTGAGCGATAATAGGACCTGTATCCAGTCCTTCGTCCATTTGCATGAGGCTTACTCCGCTCCATTTATCGCCGCAGAGTATAGTTGACACTATTGGAGCGGCACCGCGATGGCGTGGCAGCAGAGACGGATGAATATTAATGCAACCGTAGCGCGGTAGCCGTAACACTTCTTTTGGTAATATTTGTCCGAAAGCTACTACTATGACCAGATCTGGTGCCAGTGCTGTCAGTTCAGCTTGGGCCTCAGTCTTTTTTAGACTGCACGGTTGCATTACTTTCAGACCAAACTCCAACGCAATGCTTTTTACTGCCGAAAAGCTTAATTCCTGACCTCTGCCTGTTGGCTTATCCTGTTTGGTGTACACAGCTGCTAGATCATAATTACTTAGCACCAACTGGCGCAGTGCAGGCACGGCAAAAGCGGGCGTTCCCATAAAAACTAGACGCATTTATCTCTCCTGCTAACGCCATTCTAACACGAACAAAATACTCCCACAAGACAAAGCTGAACATAACCGTTGTATCTTGTAAAATTCACAATAATAATGGTTGCTTTATGTCGGCTTAGGCGGAATGAGGCCGAAAACAGTCGAAAAGACTAGCATGGCGGACATTGGCGGGCTTATTGGGCCCTCAATTTGCCGCCAAACTTGCGACAGAACTCTTGCTGGAATTAAGTGGCCACTGGTACCATTACTACGCGTTTTTTATTCCACTGAGTCGGGCTTAACACGCTGGCTCAAGTAGTATGCTCAGCACACATTTGAATAGTGTGGCTTACCTTTGTTTGATGAGCGTAGCAGTAGAGGAAGTCCATAACTTATGAATTCAGCAAAAGAAACCTGGGCGGCCGCTCTTGGCGAGCTCCAGTTGCAAGTTAGCAAGCAGAACTATCGGACGTGGTTTAAGGATACAGAAGGACTGGCCTACGATGGCGATAGATTCTTGGTTGGTGTTCCTAATACCTTTGTTTCCGAGTA
>WQTJ01000106.1 GCA_009786345.1 Dehalococcoidia bacterium
TATTTTTTCCCGCTGCCGCAAGGGCATGGGTCGTTACGGCCGGTTTTTTGTCCTGCGGGCAACGTGGCCTTTTTGTCGCTTGGCTTGCCTACGATTTTGGTCATAGGTGAAGAGGGTTGATTGGTTGGCGCTATTGGATTTGGAGCGCCGGGTTTAGCGATTGACATGCGGAAAATAATGCGCGCTAAGTCATTACGGATGGCTTCACGAAATTCATCAAACATCACGCTGGACTGGCGTTTATAGGCTACCAGTGGATCTTGTTGGGCCATAGCCTGCAAGCCGATACCTTGGCGGATATAATCAATAGCTGTAAGATGCTCTACCCACAGTGTATCAATGACGCGTAGCATAACCAAGCGCTCTAGCGTGCGCATGTTGGTATAGCCTACTTCCCCCTCTTTTTGTGAATATATCTCATCAGCGGATTGTATCAGCGTATCTTTTATATCATCCGGTCGCATTTGCTGCAGTGTTTCCATAGTAATGTCTGCCGGAATGGGGAAAATATTTTTCACCGTGCCAATTAGGGCATTAAAATCAGGTCCTTCATCGTGTGATATTTTCGTTACCTTATCGACTTCATCTTCAATAACATCTTTTACCATGTCTAATATATTGGAGCGTAGGTCTGCTCCTTCTAATATCTTTCGACGTTCGCTGTATATAATTTCTCTTTGCTTATTGATGACATCGTCATATTCAACCAAATGCTTGCGGATATCAAAGTTAAATCCTTCTACTTTAGTTTGGGCATTTTCAATGCTGCGCGAAATCAAACGATTTTCAATGGGGGTATTCTCGTCCATACCTGCCCATTCCATTATGCCTTGTATGCGATTCCCGCCGAAGCGGCGCATTAAGTCATCATCCAGCGACACATAGAAGCGCGATGAGCCTGGGTCACCTTGTCGGCCGGCACGACCGCGCAACTGGTTATCAATACGGCGGGATTCGTGGCGCTCGCTGCCTAGTACATGCAATCCACCCTGTTCTATCACATGGTCGTGACGCGCCTGCCATTCAGACCTATCTTTTTCGCTACCATCTTCCGGCTGCTTGCCGCCTAGAATAATGTCCACGCCGCGTCCTGCCATGTTGGTAGCTACGGTGACAGCACCTGGTTTTCCGGCTTCAGAGATAATTAAGGCTTCCTGTTCATGTTTTTTGGCGTTGAGTACGTTGTGTTTGATTCCGCGGCGTGTGAGCATATTGCTGATGATTTCCGAGTTTTCGATGGCTACTGTACCAATCAGTACAGGACGGTCTTGCTTGTGGACTTCTTCTACTTCTTTTACCAGTGCTTTAAATTTGGAATCGGTATTTTTATAAATGAAGTCGCCATGGTCTTCGCGCTCCAGCGGTTTATTAGTTGGTATGACTACTACTTCCAGTTTATAAATCTTGGCAAACTCTTCAGCTTCGGTAACTGCCGTACCCGTCATACCAGCTAGCTTGGCGTACATACGGAAGTAGTTTTGAATTGTAATAGTGGCAAATGTCTTAGTTTCCTGTTGTACCTTGACATGTTCCTTGGCTTCAATAGCTTGATGCAGCCCTTCTGAGTAGCGGCGGCCTACCAGCACGCGCCCGGTGAACTCATCTACAATAAGCACTTCGCCGTCTTTTACCATGTACTGATGGTCTCTCTTGTAGAATTCCTTGGCCGTAAGGGCGTTGCGCAAATGGCGCATCATATCGGCGTTTTGTGGGTCGTATAGGCTATCGGCTTTCAGCAGCCCTTGACGTTTGAGCAATCCTTCTATATGTGAAAATCCTGAGTCAGTAGGAGCTATGCTGCGGTCCTTCTCATTATATGTATAATCGGCACCTGACTGCGCTATGTCATCTTCAAAGTCATTGGTTTTGCCTTTAATCATGATGCCTTTGAGCTGCTGTACCATCTGGGCGAAAACTTGGTAGCGTTGGCTCGACTCTACGTCAGGTGCGGAAATGATTAGAGGAGTGCGTGCTTCGTCAATCAGTAGGTTGTCTACTTCATCTACGATAGTGAAATTCAGTTCGCGCTGAACAGTTTGGCTGAGATCTACAGCCATATTATCGCGTAGGTAATCAAAGCCAAATTCAGCAGAAGTGCCGTATGTGACATCGGCTCTATAGGCTTCTCTGCGTGTGATTGGTTTGAAATGTCTCCATGGATCGTTATCTTTTTCGCTGTCGTACGCAGGATCGAACAGTCGCGACGGTTGCCGTTCAGCTTCTGACTGCATGGGGTAGATGCTGGCTACACTGATGCCGAGAGCTTTAAAGACTGGTCCCATCCAATAAGGGTCGCGTCTAGCGAGATAGTCGTTGACGGTCACAAGGTGTGCGCCGCGCCCGCTGAGTGAATTTAGATATAGCGGCAGAGTTGCAACTAGTGTTTTGCCTTCACCGGTGCGCATTTCAGCGATACGGCCATTGTGTAACACAATGCCGCCGATGAGCTGTACATCGTAATGGCGCTGGTGTATAGTGCGGCGTGCGGCCTCACGCACGGTGGCATAAGCCTCTGGTAGTAATGTGTCTAAGAAAGCATTTTCCGCTTTGCGTAGTGTTTTGTCTAGGTCGGTTATTTTATCTCGCAGTCGTTTACACTGTAATGATATCTCAGCCTTACGGTCTATATCTTCAATAGTAGTTAAGCATGATTGAACTTCTTGCAGTTCCTGTTTTACGTTATCGATGTCTTTCCGTTGCCCTGCGGTAGCTTCAGCTAAACGTTCCTTGAAGCTTACAGTTTTATCTTTTAGTTCTTCGTCACTCAACTTCTGAATCCCTGGTTCCAGTTCATTTATATGGTTGACGATAGGTGTTATTTTTTTTATTTCACGTTCGTTGGAGTCTCCGCTTAGCCAATTAAACATTTGTTTTTGCCTCTATTATCTACCGCATTTTAGCGGTTGTGTTTTCGACTGATCTTTATTCATCATATCCGAGTTATCTTAAATACTAAACTCTATGGTTTAGTATTTTGTGCTATTTACGCTACAATTTGTACCATTTCGCCATACTTTATTTGACTCAAAAGTTTTTTAGTATCAGAGATAGTATCGCTGTTTTACTCCTCTTGGTGCAATTATACCATGCTTCCCAATAAACATTTCCTTGTTTATCCATAATTTCGGCTTTTAAAATTGTTGCCCCTATAATTATCCACATTATTAGAGTGCTACGCCTAATGGGGATGACACTTGGAGTTGTTCCGGTAAGCGCGACCAATACAACATTGTGACGTCACTATATTTTAATGTTATGGTGTAGATGCTGGCGAAATATCGCCAAAATTTTACAATAAATGATTGCTTTCTCTCTGCGCAGTGTTATAATATGAATAATATAGTGAATGAACTCGTAATTTGTAAATTGCGGGATTATTTTATCTTGAACAACGTTACTAGCTGTATTGTCTGTAGTAGAAGTCATCGTTAAAAACTTCAATTGTTGAGGAGTGATTGCATAATGGATGAGAATCATATGGAAGGTACCCAAAAACTGGGTTTTTCAGCATTGATTGCAATGGTCGTTGGGTCAATGATCGGTGCCGGGATTTTTATGCTACCACGCAGGTTTGCGGATGCGTCGGGCGTATATGGCACATTGGTTACTTGGGCTGTTGCAGGAATCGGTATGCTTATGCTGGCGTTTGTTTTTCAATTACTTGCTATTCGCAAACCGACACTTAACACTGGTGTATTCGCATATGCCAAAGCTGGATTTGGGGACTATGTCGGGTTTATCGTCGCCATAGGGTTTTGGGCTAGTGCGTGTGCAGGAAATGTGACATATCTTGTCCTCATAAAATCCACTCTGGGGTCTTTTTTCCCTGCATTAGGTGAGGGCGACTCCTTATTAGCCATCGCAATTTCTTCCGTTGTTATATGGTTGTTTTTTGCCCTGATTCTTCGCGGAGTAAAGCAGGCGGCTACAATCAATGTCATTGCCACACTTGCCAAACTGGTTCCACTCGTAATTTTCATTGTAGCTATAATTGTGGCGTTTGATCCCAGAGTTTTTTCTGATAATCTTATGGGAGTGGCATCTAGCGGCAATGAGACCCTTTTTTCCCAGGTCCGTCAAACGATGCTCATCACAGTCTTTGTTTTTCTGGGAATAGAGGGCGCAAGCATATATTCTCGGTTGGCAAAAAAGCGAAAAGATGTGGGCAAGGCCACTGTGCTGGGTTTTTTATTAGTTCTTGCGTTGCTGGTAGCGGTAACGCTTTTATCTTATGGCGTTCTGCCACGAGCAGAGATTGCGCAGCTTCGGCAACCTTCACTGGCGGGCATTCTCGAAAGCAGCGTTGGTTCGTGGGGTGGGTTGCTGATTAGTTTTGGGCTCATCATATCGGTGCTCGGGGCTTATCTGGCTTGGACGCTGTTGTCGGCGGAGGTTTTATTCGCTGCATCTGAAGGCAATGATATGCCAGGGTTCATTAAGAAGACAACAAGTAAAGGCGTGCCAAAAAACGCACTATTGATGTCCGCCATATTAACACAGCTTATCCTTATTGTCACATATTTTTCTGACGGAGCTTTGGATTTTGCGCTGGAGTTGACCAGCGCGCTAGCTCTTTTGCCGTTTTTCCTCACGGCTGTATATTCGGCAAAGCTCATCCTAGGTAAAGACAGAGGATTAGAAGCAGCCTCACAACGGCGGCCGTTTGATTATATTGTGAGCATCCTCGCAACTATTTATACTGCGTTCCTGATATATGCTGCAGGCTGGCATTATCTATTGTTATCCTGCTTACTCCTTGCACCATCATCGGTATTATTCTTTCGAGCACGAAAGGAGAAAGGGCTACGTGTTTTTAGTACGACCGAAAAGATTATATTAGCTATATTAACCATAGGCGCAATTTTAGCAATAGTAGGGTTAGCTGTAGGTTGGATTGTAATTTAATGTGAGGAGGATAATAGCATGGTAATGGAAAATGAGGTTTCTTCCCCGAAATTCGGTGCATATTCGGAAATTGGGCAGTTACGTAAGGTACTCGTATGTACGCCTGGAATGGCACACGCGCGGCTAACCCCGTCCAATATTCACGATCTGCTTTTTGACGATTTGCCGTGGGTGGAAAATGCTAAGCGGGATCATTTTGACTTTGTAATGAAGATGCAGGCAAAAGGCGTTGAGGTTCTAGAGCTTCATGCACTGCTTGCAGAAACAATGGCCGTTGAAGGCGCAAAACAATGGTTGCTAGATCGCAAGATTGTTGCTAATGAAGTAGGAATTGGATTGGTTAATGGAACGCGTGCGTTTTTAGAAACGATGGACAATAAAACCCTAGCCGAGTATCTAATTGGTGGGCTATCAACAAAAGAGCTTCCTGAAGAATATAGAAGCGATTACATAGCTCTTGCGCGGGAATCTTCAGGTGTAAACGATTATCTAATGCCACCGCTTCCCAACACCCTATATACGCGCGACACAACCTGTTGGATTTATGGTGGAATGACGTACAATCCGCTATATTGGCCAGCACGCCATGACGAAACCCTTCTTATGAAAGCGATTTACACTTATCATCCATTATTTGCGGAATCAGGTGTGAATATTTGGTGGGGCGATCCGGAGGTATCGTGGGGGCAAGCAACCCTGGAGGGGGGTGACGTTATGCCCATTGGCAATGGAGTTGTTCTGATTGGCATGAGTGAACGTACTTCCCGTCAGGCTATAACACAAGTGTCCGCGGCTATTTTCAAAGCAAAAGCGGCCAATCGGGTCATTATTGCTGGTATGCCTAAGTTGCGCGCTGCGATGCACTTGGACACAGTCTTAACTTTTGTGGATCATGAAATAGTTACCTCTTACTCCGCAATTGTGGATACGATTCAGCCTTTCTCCATTTATCCAACTGACAGTGACGGAAACGTGGAAGTCGTTGCGGAAAAAGAATCATTCTTAAAAACAGTAGCGGCGGCACTTAACTTGCCTAAATTCCATGTCGTGGAAACAACTGGCAGTGCGTATGCGGCTGAACGCCAGCAATGGGATAGCGGTAATAACCTTGTTGCCCTTAAACCAGGCGTAGTCGTAGCCTATGATCGAAATGTAAAAATTAACACGGAACTTAGACGAGCTGGCGTAGAAGTCATTACCATTGTGGGTGCAGAATTAGGGCGTGGACGCGGTGGAGGGCATTGTATGACCTGCCCGATTTTGAGGGATTCAGTGGACTATTGAATGAACAGGTTGCAGTGAAGATAAAATATAAGCTTTTTATAACGATAGGCGGTATACCCCCCAGCTTGTGCCTAAAGACGCTGACTTTCACTTTGTTCAGGCAGTATCGCAGTTTATCTCTTTGGCCGCCACTTTAAGTGGCAGTTGGGTTTGTTTCTTACTGACCGGGGCTTTGTATTCTCGTAGTATCGCTTTTTGCTTTTTAAACCAAAATCGTGCCTAAATTCGACTTTGTCAGGCTATTCATCATACATAGCGCCCACTGACAACCCGGTATGGACGCGGTGTATGGCTTCGCCTAGCAATGGAGCGAGTGGCAACACTGTAATTTTATCAAGCTTTTTACTGTCTGGTAGCGGGATAGTGTTAGCTACGATAATCTCTTTTACTGGTGAGGCGGCGAGGCGCTCAATAGCCGGACCGGAAAGTACAGGGTGTGAGGCACAGGAATATACTTCTGTGGCTCCTTCATTGAGTAGTGCGTTTACTGCATTTACCAATGATCCGGCTGTGTCAATTTCATCATCGAAAGTGATAGCTGTTTTTCCTCTCACGTCACCGATTATATTAAGTGTTTCAGTTTGGTCGTTGTTTCCTATTCTGCGCTTTTCCACAATAGCTAAAGGAGCATTGAGGCGTGCGGCCATATCACGGGATTTCTTTGAAATGCCGATGTCTGTGGCTACTACCACTATGTTATCCAGTTGCTTCTTTCTGATATATTTGGCAATGAGCATCTGGGCTGAAAGTTCATCAACTGGAATGTTGAAAAAGCCTTGTATTTGACCAGCATGCAAATCTACCATCATGGCACGTGAAGCACCGGCTGTTGTGATGAGGTCTGCTACTAAACGGGCTGTGATAGGTACGCGGGGCTGGTCTTTTTTGTCAGTGCGCCCATAGCCGTAGTAAGGAATTACTGCTGTGATGCGACCGGCAGAAGCTCTCCAAAAAGCATCAAGCATGATAAGTAGCTCTACCAGGTTGGTGTTTACCGGTGAGCATATCGGTTGAATGATGAAAACGTCACGTGCACGCACGTTTTCCAGTATCCGTACAAAGATATTCTCGTTGGAAAACTGAGATACTTCGCACTTGCCTAATGGCATGCCCAAATAATCACAAATACTCTGTGCCAGCGCAGGATGCGCCCGCCCTGCAAAAACCTTCAGTTCTTCCATGGTGCTCTCCTTTTTCTCTGGTACCGCCTAAGTGTCTATCCCTGGGACAGGGAAACGCTGGCATATGCCTTGTACTTCATCAAAGATTTCTTTCTCTACGGCTTGATTATCAACGTTGCCTATAATTTTGATGATAAAGCGGGCGATAGCTTCAATTTCTTTTGTGCCAAATCCGCGGCTGGTAACTGCGGAAGCGCCCAGTCTCATGCCAGCTGTGACGCGAGGTGAGTAAGCTGTGCTGAAAGGTACAGTGTTGCGATTAACCACTATACCAGCACGCCCAAGTGATTCTTCAGCTTGCTTGCCGCTGACGCCTGTATCAGATAAATCTACCAGTACCAAGTGGTTATCGGTTCCGCCGCTTACCAAACGCAACCCTGCTTTTTTGAGTTCACTGGCCAGTGTGGAAGCATTTTGTAAAGTGCGCTTCTGGTAATCCACGAAATCTGGCTGCATTGCTTCTCGGAATGCTACGGCTTTGGCTGCAATTACGTGCATAAGAGGGCCTCCCTGCATGCGAGGGAATACAGCAGAATCAAGCGTTTTACTGTAGCTTTGCTTACATAGCGCGAAGCCGCCTCGTGGTCCGCGCAATGTCTTGTGAGTGGTGGATGTGACAATATCAGCATAAGGTACAGGTGATGGGTGAAGTCCTGCTGCCACAAGCCCAGCGATGTGGGCCATGTCTACTAAGACCTTGGCTCCTACCATGTCAGCAATTTTGCGCAGCCGTTCGAAATCTATAATACGCGGATAGGCTGAAGCTCCTGCAACAATCAGTTTGGGGTTATGCTCCTTGGCCAATTTTTCTATGTCGTCATAATCAATGCGCTCTGTCTCGCGACTGATGCCGTAGCTGATGAAATTGTAGGCTTTCCCTGAGAAGTTGACCGGTGAGCCGTGTGTTAGGTGCCCGCCGTGTGATAATTCCATGCCTAGAACAGTGTCGCCATATTCAATAAGAGTAAAATAAGCCGCCATATTGGCTTGTGCGCCAGCATGCGGCTGGACGTTGGCATATTCAGCACCGAAGAGTTTCAGCGCACGCTCAATAGCAATAGTTTCAATAGTATCCATATTACCGCAGCCGCCATAATAGCGCTTGCCTGGATAACCTTCGGCGTACTTATTGGTTAAAAAAGAGCCTTGCGCTTCAATAACAGCATGTGACGTGTAGTTTTCCGAAGCGATTAGGTTGATAGTTTCCTTCTGCCGTTTGCCTTCCAAGGCTATGGCACAACTGATTTCCGGGTCTTCATTCGCAAGAGGTTTCATAACTTTCTCCTCAGAGACGATAGAAAAATTTATGCGATAACGCAACCTATATTCTAATCCGATGAGCCTGTTTTTAGCAACTTATACACAAGCGGATTTGTGTATGTTTTAGCTATGGGTTGCTACTGGCGGCTCAGTTGAGGATGTATCGTTGGTATGATCTATGCCATCAACAGGCGGCGATACATCTGTTAGGCTTATGGCAATAATGCTATATATACGGTTTATGATAGCGAAAAGACCCCATGCTAAGGCCAGCCCAATGAGCGTGCTAATGACCCATAACAATGAAACGTCTGGCAGCCCCCATGGGGCGATGTCTGTTACCAGCCACTTGTTGAGCATCCAGTAGAGACCAAAACGCATGATAACAGCAGAGATGCATGCTGCAATGCAGAACTGAATGTTGAAGCGCTTTCCAAATCCTAGGTATCCCATAGTAAAGATTAGCAGTAAAGCACATACAGGAACGGATATCCATAATTGTATCGGTGACAATATGCAGAAAGATAGAAGATGAACCAGCAGGAAAGAAACCGTTACGAGTTTTATTAGATGTTGGCCTTTTCTGCCACTACTGGATTGAGCCTTGTTCAGCCAGCTTGTCAGTATAAGTGCCAGTCCGATAGCTACTGCGCCTATAGTCGGCAGGTAGTAGAACATATACGTAATGCGGGTGGTGAGTAAAAACATGGGAATCCATACTCCCCACGTTCCTATAATCCAGCACATTGCGAAAATAGCTGCATTACTTCTCTTTAGTGATTTCCAAATGACATAAGGGATAGTCATCAATCCCCCGAGCCATATTGAAGGGTTGATCATTCCGGTATAGCTTGGTTTGAACCAGTAAGCTAATGCGA
>WQTJ01000107.1 GCA_009786345.1 Dehalococcoidia bacterium
TTTGTGATTTTTGGTGTTCCAACCTTATTAAATCACTTCTGAGCTGCCTCTTGTTTTGTTTCCAAAAAGTCCTACATTAATTTTACACCGAGCTGACTAAAGGTTCGTGTAATTGCGAATGAATGCCTCTCGTTGATCTAAATTTGCGTGAAATATGCCGCTAGTGTATATAGAGTGAAATATTAGTGCCCTTGCCCTAACGGATGATGGTTTCATGCGCTTTCACAAAGCGTGTGCCCATTCTGACATTTTTGGTGCTACGTGCTGTAAAGCGCCGTGGGTAGTTATGGCATATCGATTCCTGTTCATAAAAATTTTTCATGCTGCAGAGTGAACTTTTTAGCGGTCTTAGTTGTATATGTTTATAGAGCAAGATAATGGCAAAGATTGATAATTACATTAGCCAATATGGAAAGCGTTTATATGGCCTTTGTATGCATCTTTCTGCTGACTCAAATGAAGCCGATGATTTATATCAGGATACATGGATGAAAGTGCTTGATAATATTTCCAAATATGATACAAGCAAAGAGTTTGAACCGTGGCTAACGCGAATATGCGTCAATACTCATCGCAATGTGCTAAGGCGCATGACTAGAAGTCCGTTTTGGAATAAGTTTTCAAGTAGTGACGAAAAAGACTTGCTTATCAATGCTGCTCCTACACCAGTGCAAAACGATTACGGAGTATTACATGAAGCCATTAAGAATTTGCCAGAAAAACTTAGGATTACGACAGTTTTGTTTTATTTTGAGGATATGGATACTGCTTCTACAGCACAAGCGTTGGACATTCCGCTTGGAACAGTGAAATCAAGGCTTAGTAAAGCCAAGAAACTATTAAGAGAGGTTTTGAAATATGAAACAGATTTACAATTTTGATGGTTATGATCCACCAGCACTAAATGAAGTTATGCTTCAGACAGGGCTGGAACAACGAAAAATGATGCGACAAATAATCTCATGGGTTTTACTAGGCAGTTTTCATTGTTTATGCCTGATTGTGACAGCAATTTTCATATATCCAGTAAGTGCTGTATGGTCATTTGCATGTGTTGCTTATGTGTGTATCGCTGTTTGTGGCGGCGGCTTAATCGCTACAGTATATTCAGAAAAAGGAGCTAGCCTTTATGCATAACTTAACGATAGGCATTAGTATACTTAGTATACTCATTTCTACGGTCATGGCATCAATCATTCCCATAATTATTGGTGTCATTGTATATAGAGATGCAAAGCAGCGTAATATGAATGCAGTGCTGTGGACTCTAATCGCAGTGTTAGCCCCGTCATTCATTGGGCTTATTATCTATTTACTGATACGTGGCAATTATTCAAACTTGTTATGTCCGTCGTGTGAGTCGCAAGTTACAGAACAGTATGTTGTTTGCCCAAAATGCGGGACGAGGCTCAAAGCGTCCTGCAAAAAATGCGGAACACCAATTAAAGCTGATTGGTCTGTTTGCCCAAATTGTTCAGCATTACTTGCCGATAACAGTTGTGATTGCTTCCACCCGATAGTGAGGAAAGGGAAATCGGTAAACAGAATTCTTATTGCAGTTTTTATCTTAATTCCGATTTTACTGCTAGTACCACTTGGCATGTACTTTTTTAGTATGCCTCGTTCCCAAGAACTTTGGAGTAGCTCATCTATTGGCTCACAAAACATCTCATATTATGCCGATAACTACCCAGCGGTCTATGCTTGGATTAATAGTTGCGCAGACTCATCAAAAATCCATGTCTTACGTTATAGGGAAGAAAATAGCGAGTATTATTTGTTTTATAGCCAGTTGACACATATAGCTATTGTAGATGTTACTTTGAATGGTTCCAGTGCGAAGTTTAATTTCAGAGAATATCTTATCGCTCCGGCAGAACCTCAGTTGAGTAATGCGCGAATTACTAATAAATCTTTCAATAAGATAAGCGTGTTTATAGATGGTGATGAAGTAGATTGTGAACTCACGGAGGCATCTTTTACTTGGATAAATCCACCGCCGATAACCCTGTCAATAAATTAAAATAATGAGGGTCATAATTATGAAACAAGTACTTTCAGCACTTTTAGTATAGTGGTTACAAGATAAAATAGTCCATGTTACTTTCTTGGTAAAGCTTGCCTTGCTGTTATTATAGTCCTTTATAAATCATAACCACTATAGTATACATGGTTGGGTCAATCGCTTAGTGTTCTTTATGCCATTGAGTGGTGGCTAACCAAAACAAGACACTAGATTTAGATTTTCAGAGGGCTAGTGTGCCAAAGTGCTTGCCCTTTGTAAACCAATGAAGCTGATGGTGGTATGATTCAATCGCCCCAGTTTTTGTGTGAGGTATTAATTTATACCCAGCGGATCTATGTCAACTGACCAGCTTGACGGGAGCTCCGTTGCTGCCAGCACTCTGGCAGGCTGCGCTCCGCGCAATGTCATCTGCCAGCGGTAACGTCCGCGCAGCCGTGCAATAAAGGCTGGAGCTGGGCCGCTTATTTGTATGTCGATGATACCGGCAGAGGCTATGTATTCAGTCAGTTGCCGCTTCAGTCTTTCGGCTTCTGTCTGTGCGGCAACCTCATTTGTGTGGGTATATGTCAAACGTACCAACTGAGAGAATGGTGGAGCGTCAAGTTGCCTGCGGTACTCTGTTTCTTGACGGTAAAAGGCTGCGTAATTCTGTTTCAGTATTGCTTGTATAGCATAGTGCTCTGGTGAGTAGGTCTGGATAATGACTTTACCTTGCTTAGATCCACGCCCTGCGCGTCCGGCTACCTGTGTCAATAATTGAAATGTGCGTTCACCCGCACGGATGTCTGGTAAATTAAGGGATGTGTCGGCGCTTACTACTCCTACCAGCGTAATATGCGGCAGGTCGAGTCCTTTGGCTACCATTTGTGTGCCGATGAGTATATCAACCTGTCGTGATTTCAACTGGTCCATAATTACGTCATGGGCGTGTCTTGTGCGCGTTACATCGCTATCCCATCGCAACAGACGTGCTTGAGGAAACTCTTTAGCCGTTTCCTCCTCTAGTTTTTGAGTGCCTATCCCTAGGAATTTGATACGCCGGCTGTGACAGCGCGGGCATACTGCTGGTACCGGCTGCCGGTAATTGCACTGGTGGCACACCAAAGATTCTTCTGCTGAATGGTAGCTCATGGGTATCTGACATCTGCGGCATTGAACGACCATGCTGCAGGTTCGGCATTGCACAAATGAAGCACTGCCGCGCCTATTGAAGAATAGTATCACTTGTTCGTTATGTGCTATGGCTTGTGTGATGGCCTCATGCAGGCGGCGGCTGAAAATGCTGCGGTTGCCATCCTTTAGTTCTTTGCGCAAATCTACCAGTTCAATGGATGTTGTTGGTGTGTTTTGGATGGAAGTGATGTGCTGTGGCATTTCCAGTAGTGTGTAGTTGCCATTTTGGGTATTGTAGTAGGTTTCAATATCCGGTGTGGCGCTTCCTAGTACAACAGTAGCCCCTGTTAGCTCCGCAAGTTTTATGGCGACGTTCCGTGTGTGATAGTATGGCGACTGCTCCTGTTGCTTGTATGTCCACTCATGCTCTTCATCAATGACAATTAGCCCTAGTTGTGGTTGCGGGGCGAATATGGCACTGCGGGCACCGATGACAACATCAAAATCGCCATGTTGTATGCTGTGCCACTGGTCAAACTGCTCTCCCAATGACAGGTGACTGTGCAGTACTGCTACTCTATGCGGAAAGCGCCCAGCGAAGCGCTCAATAGTTTGTGGAGTAAGGGCGATTTCAGGTACTAGCACCAGCCCTTTTTTGCCAAGTTTGACGGTTTGTTCTAATGCCTGCAGATAAACTTCTGTTTTACCGCTGCCTGTCACTCCGTGTAGTACGAAAACTCCAGAGCGATCAGATTTTAAGTTACCGGTGATGGCTTGTAGTGCAACCTGCTGCGCTGTAGTGAGAGTCAATGGCTGATTGCATCTGATGCGTGCGTAGTCAATCGGCTCGCGTTTAACTTCGGTTTTTTCTATAGCGGCTAAATTCTGTAGGGTGAGTTGTTTTATTACAGTGCGGGAAAATCCTGCGTGCATAACACTTGCTAGTGGTACGGGAGTGTTTTGTTGTTGCAGGTATTTTACCAGTGCCAGTTGTTTTACAGCTCGTTTAAAGCGTAATTGCTCAATAATGGTTTCAATAGTGGCTGCAGGATTCAAGGTGACATAATTTTCAACGCGTGATTTGATTTTTTCTTCTTCCATCTTATAACAGCGTTGTGCCAATCCGCGTTCTACTAGTTGACTGACTGCTTTTTGGGCTGTTTTTTTGCCGAGAACTTTTTCTAATTGTTTAAAATTGATGATGCCGTATTTTTGAATCAGATTGAGTGCTTGAATAACATCTTTGCTTAGGATGTTATTGTCTGGCAACTCCTTACCTGTGGTGCTGATGTATGTGAGCGGCTGGCGTTCAAAGCCTGGCGGCAGAAAAAGGGAGATAGCAGAAAAGAGCGAAGAAAGGTAATAGCTGCTAATCCATTGTGCCAATTTTAAGCTGGAGGGAGACAGTACAGGCGCACTTTGAATAAGGCTGTCTATGGGGCGGACGGATTCTACCGAAGGAAATTGACTTATAGATACTACGATACCTTGTAAGATATAATTGCCGAAAGGCACCCACACGGCTTGTCCCGGGCACACTGATAGACTGATTGGTATGGAGTAGCTAAAAAGCTGCCGCTTGCCGGCAGGAGAGTTAACACTGACTTCGGCGTACGACAAAGCCATCACTCCTTACGCTAAAACAAGCGGCATTTTGATAATAAAACTTCTTATTCGGCTGGTGTTTCTGCCGTTTCCGCAACGGGGATATTTTCAACTTCGCCAACAGCGGGTTCTTCAATAGCTGCAGCCCCGGCGGTTTCTATCATAGCCAGCTTTTCCTTGCTCAGTCGCTTTTCTTTAATACGAGCGGCTTTGCCAGAAAGCTCACGCAGGTAGAAGAGGCGGGCGCGGCG
Organism: Dehalococcoidia bacterium; assembly: GCA_009786345.1. GTDB lineage: Bacteria > Chloroflexota > Dehalococcoidia > Dehalococcoidales > UBA1222 > WRNG01. The sequence continues at coordinate 4,996 of WQTJ01000107.1, forward strand.
TACCTTGCCATGACGCAACAGTTCTACTCGGGCTACCAGCGGGGATGCGTATGGGAAAGTGCGTTCAACGCCCACACCATAAGCTACACGGCGCACGGTAAAATTGCCGCCATCGGCAGCTGGATGAATTTTGATGACTATGCCTTGGAATACCTGAATGCGTTCTTTATCGCCTTCAATGATGCGCATGCTGACTTTAACACTATCCCCTGTAGCCAGTTGCGGAATAGGTTCTTTCTTTATAACAACTTTTCTTTCTTTAACTTCTTTTTTCTTGGTATCGGCGGCCATGAACTTACCTCAATTTTTTCAATATCCACATAAGATAACATAACAGGCGTAAATATTCAACCCTGTGTATCAGCCCAATGTGTGTTTGGGCTGATACACAGGATTAGGATGTTTTCCACATATGTGAGTTCAATAAAGCAGTACAAAAACTCACATACGCTGTAAGTAGCCTGTGCTACACAGTTTTGATTAAGTTGAATGTTTTCATGTCGATTACTGCAACGCCGTTAGCCGATACGATATAGAAGAACTCTGAAATATAGAGTCCGCGGCTGTCACTCCATCCGTAGTAGTAATCCCACCAGTATCCAGAGCTACTATTCATGTTAATGCTTGCGCGAAGGTAAAAACCTGTTTGACTATTGTATCCGTACACCAGATACTCAGAACCTGCTGGAAACCCGATGATATTCTTTCCGGAATCTACCAAAATTGCTTTGTGATTATACAGCGCAGTGCTGTAGTAGGCGCTGATAGGGAGGGTGTGCGCTTCGGTCACATCCTTTGGATTTGATGTATTAAACATCGAGAGCTTCATGGAGTTTGTTCTGCCATTTTCATCTGCGCTGTAGCCTAGTCCGAATAATAAGCCGTCAGAGTAAACATGGAGATACTCTGAAAAGCCGGGTATTTTTAAGGCGCTTAGCACTGTAGGTTTCTGTGGATTGGATAAATCCACTGCAAAAAGCGGGTCAACGCGTTTGAATGTGACGAAATATCCTATATTGCCGTCAAAGCGCACAGAGTAGACACGTTCACCTGGTGCCAGATTATCAACAGATCCAACAAGAGTAAGTGACATATCAAGGATATAAAGGCCGTTTGATGAAGTGCGGTCATCCCATTTGTAATCAATGGTTCCGAATATGGTGTCTGTGTAAATAGAATATTTGGAGGAATCATCCGTTGTGACAACGCGGAGGTATCCTTTGTATTCATCCATGTAGAATTGATCACCCAAGCTGCCAGGAACACTCCCATTGGCAGCAACTTTAACGCTGCCCTTCGATATATCAAGTCTTGTGATGTTGGTTAAGGTGTAGTTCAAATAATCAACAACGGTGTAGATACCATAGTTGTGAGTGCTGTCTACGGACTTATATTCGTGACTGGCAATGTAAAGATTTTGCTGAGACATATATACGATCGAACCGCCGCCGAGCAGGGTTTGGTTTGCTATTGTTGTACCAGACTTTACGTCGATGGCAGATACTATGGTGTATGCCGCGGAGTTAAAGTAGGGCATTATTGCTATACAGCTTGGTTCAATAAGTGTTTTTGCGTCATTGGCATATATTGCCGGGACAAAAGTTTCGGGCTTATCCTCTTCGAAAGAGTAAACATAATAGGTGGATAAAAGATAAAGGGTGTTATCGATAAGCCTGGAAGCAAGCACATTCCCATCCTGACCTAAATCATATTTAAGTGCTGGTGCCGCAGGGTTAGACACGTCATATATGTAAGCTTTGCAAATTTGGCTGTTTGAATAGTCCTGGTAGATATACCCTTCAATACGATAGGATGTATGGTAGTACTGTGTGATTATGACGACAAAGCTTCCGCTGAGATACATTTCGATTGCATTTTCATAGGTATTGGCATATTGCGAACCTAAGGTATACTCGTTGTTTTTGACTACCTCGGTAGTTGATATAAGTCGGGTGTTGGCACCATCTGCCTTGAAAATTGAAAGCTTGCCATTCTGCAGGCTGTAGATATAAGTGCCATCAGTTTTAACGATATCCCCTTCGTCAATCCCTGCCACCTGCACGTTGGTGCCGGAGTAATCTGAGCTGCCGCTTGCAAATGGAGGTGCAGAAGATGCTATTGTAGGAGCAGGCATAGCTGTTTTAGAGGAAAGAGAGTCGGACACCACACCTTCTACATTCGTGTAGTAAGAATAGTAATTGTTTCGTACGCCGGAAAGTGCGTCGTAGATTGAATCATAATCCGCAGCGAATGCCACATTGGCAGGGTTTATTTGTGGGATATTTATAGGAGTAGTACATCCAGCTATGCTGCCGCACAGCAACAATAAGACAATTGAACTAATAAGCAATTTTTTCATGTGAACCTCCTGACATGGATATTATCGGCTTATAAAAAGCCTCTTTTGATAATTAGACAATTTAAAATGCCTAAAAAGTTTCAAATGGTGACAATAATTTTTTAGGTTGCCTGAAGTTGCTCTTAACTCTTTTACTCCTATGATTACAGTAATAAAAGATATATACAGTATAACATATGGTGGGTTTGAGGCAAGGTTTTGTTTGGCTTGATTATGATTGAAGAAAGATTATCGCATTTGGTCTTGCCGAGGGGATTAAATGGTAATCAAAAAGGGGCTGGAAATCATCCGGCCCCTTTTAATTCACGAGGTTTGGTTATTAATTGAAAGAGCGAGTTTGCGGACGAACCATATTTTCCTGCGGCACAGCGCGGCGGTTCTGCCCGCCAAGCTTATTCCAGCGGCGTAAGAAAGACGGCATATCCATCTCTTCCTCGGTCTTGATACTCCTGAGTTTTTTGTTAAACTCATCATCTTCTTTTGAAGTTGGTTCGGTTTTGTTGACGAAACCGGTGGCGATGAGGGTTATACGTACGTCATTGCCCATAGATGCATCTGATGCCACACCAAATATAATATTGGCATCTGGATCTACGGCTTGCTTAATAATCTCGGCTGCTTCATTAACCTCAAAGAGGGTTAGATCTGTGCCGCCAACTACGTTGAACAACACGCCTTTTGATCCTTCAATGGTAACATCCAGCAGAGGGCTGGCTAAAGCAGAGCGGGCAGCATCAATAGCGCGGTTCTTGCCGCTAGCGCGGCCGATGGACATCCATGCGGGGCCGGCATCTTTCATAACGGCTCTCACATCAGCGAAGTCCAGGTTAATCATGCCGGGCACAGTGATGACTTCTGAAATAGCTTGTACGCCGTGGCGTAATACATCATCGGCCATCTTGAAAGCTGTATCGACACCGGTCTTGGGATCACAGAGGTTGAGCAGTTGGTCGTTGGGAATAATAATAAGTGTATCAACTTTGCCCAGCAAGCGGGTGATGCCTTCTTGTGCTACTTGCATGCGATGGGCACCTTCAAATGAGAATGGTTTTGTAACTACGGCGATAGTGAGAGCCCCTGATTCTTTTGCTATCTGAGCCACTACCGGAGCAGAACCGGTTCCTGTGCCGCCGCCCATACCGGCTGTCACAAATACCATATCTGCACCGCTGACCATTTCTTTGATTTCGTCACGGCTTTCTTCTGCCGCTTTCTGTCCGGTGTTATGATCTCCTCCAGCGCCAAGACCGCGAGTCAGTTTTTCACCGATTTGCAATCTGACGGGAGCTTCGGTAATAGCCAGTGCCTGAGCATCTGTGTTGACGGCGATAAACTCGACGCCTTGGATTTCCTCACGCACCATGCGAGTGATAGCATTGCTACCGCCGCCGCCACAACCGAAAACTTTGATGCGAGCCCCATTGGGAACAAAACTCGTTTTAGCCATTTTTCCTCCTAAATTTTCCTCTTTATATTTTATTTACCGCCGAACAGGGACGACAGACGACTGGCAAAACCACGCAAGCGGGACCTGAATCCGCTGTTATTCCACTCTTTAGTGCGCTGGCCTCCATGCTTGGAACCCCATAATAACAACCCGACACCGGTAGCATATGCTGGATCACGTAGGTAATCGGTGATGCCAGTAATATGCAGCGGACATCCAACGCGTACAGGAAGTCTGAGCACGTCACAACCGAGAGTTTCAATGCCTGATAGATTTGAAGTGCCGCCGGTAAGTACTAAACCGGCCGGAATGACAGATTCATAATCTGAGCCAGGCAGCTCAAGTAATACCAAGCGCAGAATTTCTTCCACGCGGGCATGCAGTATATCGCACAAATCTTGATAGGAAATACCATGACCATCCTCTGAGATGGGGGTAGTATTGGCCATCTTATTCTCGTAAACGGACATCACGCTGCCGTAACGCTTCTTCATTTCCTCGGCGACCTCAAATGGAAGACCAAGGCCGATGGATACATCGCGGGTCAGCTGATAGCCGGCTACTGGCAAGATGGCTGTATGATAAATACTTCCGTCCTTAAAGATACAAATATCTGTTGTGCCACCGCCGATATCGGCTATGGCTACGCCTGCTTGACGTTCGTCTTCAGTCAGCACGGCTTCAGATGAAGCCAAAGGCTCCAATACCATATCATCAATGTCAATGCCGATACTGCGTATGCATTTGACTAAGTTCTGGATAGAATTAGCGGCTGCTGTAATAATGTGGGTTTCCACATCTAGGCGGAAACCATGCATACCTACCGGATTTTTAACTCCGGGTTGTCCGTCCACTGTGTATGTGCGCGGAATGACATGTA
>WQTJ01000108.1 GCA_009786345.1 Dehalococcoidia bacterium
GCTTTAGACAATAATACCACCCTGCCACTGGAACTGGCCTTAGTGGATGCTTGCATTGAGCCTGTGGTTGAAAAAGCAACAGCACCCGCCACCACTACAAAACAAACCCCAGCAACCACGCCTTCAAAGCACACTACTCCTGTAACGCATAACACTGCGCCGCTGGCTCATTCTACTGCCACCAGTTCTGCCCACTCCACACGTGCCGCTGAAAGTGCCCCTCCCATTGAGCAGATAAAAGTTTCAGCGCTAGAGAACGCCGGAAGCCCGCTTGAGCAGCTAACGGCTAACTGGAACATTATTGTACAGCAGGTACCAGATGCCGTACGCCGTTCAGCAGCAGTAGCCATGTTACGCAGTGCTGGCATTAAACCTGTTGCTATTGAAAACGATATCGTTGTATTGTCATTTAAATATTCATATCACCGCGATAAGATAGAAGAACTCGAAAACAAGAAAATTGTGGCAGGTCTAATATCACAGTTCATGGGCAAACCATGCCAAATAAAATGTATTTATGAACCGGAAGAAAATCACTTAGTACGCGAAGCCCAGAAACTGGGAGCGCAGATAATAGATGTGGAGGACCGACCCTAGTTTAATGTATTGTTATTTTTGGCATTTTTACGCACAAATAAGATTGCAATCTCCACATTTTGTTGCCATTTCCACCAGTTTTTAATTTAAAAAATGCCAAAATAATGCCACGCTAAACACCGTCTTGAGCTATGAGATTGTTTAGCTTTCCAATCATTTCACCTTCGCGAGTCGGGTAAAGATGCCCGTAAACATCCAGCGTTATCCTTATATTTGAGTGCCCAAGCCTTTTAGAAATTAGTAGAATCGGAATATCTTTCTCAATTAACAGAGATGCATGAGAATGACGCAGGTCGTGTATCCTTATTCGCTTAACCCCAGCAATAGCACTATATAATGTCATGTTTTTATGAAGATACAACAAGGAGTATGGGAAAAGGCGATCACCACTCTGGTAATCGTATAACAGCGAGATATTTTCTTGCACTTCTTTCATAACAGCTTCTGGCACCTGAATAACCCGATTGCTTTTTTCAGTCTTTGGCGTAGAAATAATGTCAGTCTTGTTAAGCCTTTGAAAGCTTTTAGAAATTGAGACCGTACCACTTTCAAAATCAAAATCACTGGCAGTTAGCGCAAAGAGTTCGCCGACACGCATACCTGTCCAATAAAGCAAACTAAATCCTATGTGCGCAGGTTTCTTGTCGACCGCTGCTATAAATTTTTTGAACTCGTCGTACGTCCAAAAGCTTACACTTGCTGAACGAGCGCTGCCGATTGATCCTGCTATACGACAGGGATTTGATGGTAATTTATAGTATTTGACGGCGTAGTTAAGAAGCACTGAGAAACGTTGATTCACACGATAAAGCGATACAGGCGACAATCCACAAGATAGCATGCCGTTTTGCCACTTACGGATATGAGCCGGCAGAATTTGGTTTATAGATGGAAATGCAGCTTGGCCCAGTTGGGGAATCGGGAAACCTTGATTCCAATACTGTAACCACCGCATCTTAAGAAGCCAGCCAGTTGTACGGCTAAGCAGTAAAGAGGAACCAAGGCTGAAAGCAAGGGGACGAGGCGGAGCGAGGCTTTTACCCGTTACCCTTGCTTTCAGCAAGGGCGCACTTATACACCCTAAAGGGTGCCGCGCGCCCCTTTGGGGGATTTTTGATTTGAGACTTTTACTTTTTGGCTTTTGAGATTTGTGTTGTTTGTGAATTGAGTTTTTGATTATTGGAGTTGCTCTTTTTGGCCATTTATCATTTCAGCATCGATATTATCAGCAGGGGAAAAGGCAAGTCCGCAGTTGCCGCATCCGCTTACAGGGCAGGGGAGAAACTGCTAAACGAGTGGGACGGAGAATTACACGATTACACTCAAAAAAGAGGAGTTGAAGTCTTTATACCCGAGAGAACAAAGGAACACGAATATGAAATTGAATCATTTAGAAAGGAGCGTCAATTTTAAGTTGGAGCCGACAGTTCTCCAGCATGTTGTTTTAAATATAAAACCAGTAGTTATTCTTGACGTTATGGTTACGTGAATGTATAATTCGCGCGTTTGAATATTGAATGGGAGTCTTGTAGTGACTCTTGGGAATATTGGAATAAGTAATAACGCAATAATGGAGGTATCCGCATGAAGCTCTCCCAATCTGTAAAATCTATGGGAATGAAAATATTCACGACTGCATTGCTAGCCGTGTTTTTATTTTCAACATCATCGCTCGTAGCCGTCCTGACACAGCAAAAAACAGTGCAGGCTGCACTGCAACAATCCTCCAGTTGGTCAATGCCTTATGATGATCATATAATCAGCCTATTGCGAAACCTGAGCGATTACCAAAACTTCTCAGATGGAGATAAGCAGCTTCTCTTTGATTATTTTGGAATTACCTATGCCATATCTGAAGATGAGTTGGACTATATTTCGGCACAGGACGAGCAGCTTCAATCAGCGTTAGCTGAAGCAATACTCACTGATTTGTTGGGTGGCACAATTTCCTTTGACAATATAAGTGCATCGGATTGGGAAAGAGTGGAGGCATATTTCAGCAGTTTAAGCCTTACGCAGGTACAAGATATGACTGCAAAAGGCGCTTCCACAGAAGATATTCTCCGCGTCAATGAAGCCCTGTGTTACGGTATGTTCAGTGTGTCTGAAGCTGAACAACTGCTCAAACTGTATCCGGACGATGAAGAGAGAAACCAGCTTGTTATTAAGTTTCATATTTATACCATCAACAGTGAATCGCCTGTCCTGCAAGATGCCAAGACAATGCTTCTAAGCAGCGTTGAGATGGACAAGATTATAGAGGAGTTTAATCTTGAAGCAGCTGATAGCAGCGGAGGTGGCAGAGGAGCTCTGGATGAAAATGGCGATCCTATTGCACCTTTTTCGCTTAACAATGGCTCAGGCGAGTGTGTAGACCTAAATACTGGCAATTTGAACTACCAACATAATATCATAAGCCTTTCCGGGGTAAATGGCTTCGACTTGAATTTATCCTTAGTATACAACTCGATTAACTCAGCATTGTACAACGAACACTGTGATAATTTAGGAAATAACTCTATTGTTGCTAAGCCGATAAAAACCGGCTTGGTATATGGTTGGGAATGGAATTTACCATATTTAGAAACTGTTGGTAGCAGCCCAAAAACTTTGTATTTAGGCAATGGATCGGCGTATACTATTTCCGGGCATCTTTCGTCAAGCTATAAGTTTAGCAACTATACACTGAAAGATATCGTATTAAAGGACGTTGCATCTCCCCTTTACTATAACGGACAGTACGTGGCAACCTATGTGTTGGAATATAAAAACGGGGACAAGGCTTATTTCAAGAATGACGGTTTGCTTTTAGCTCAAGTTGATCGCTTCGGCAACACCATTACATACAAATATACTAGCTATAACAACGACAATGTTTTAAGCCAAATTATTGATACTGCCGGTCGTACTGTAAATATTGCCTACTCAAACTTTTTAAATAACGTGCGAACTGTAAAGGTTACCGCACCAGATGGCAGCCAAACCAGCATAACCATCGAAACGATTTTTGCTTCTAACGGCACTCAATATGGTATTAAGAAAATTACAGACGCCAAAGGCAATCAAACTTCTTTCAACTATACGGTTTCTGCCGGAGAATTCAACGCCTGCACACAGAAACCTTCTAAGGCCGCCACAAATTACTGGGCGCTGCTTACGAGTGTAGTTTATCCGACGCAAGCAAAGAAAGTATTTTCCTATAACAAATATGTGGAATCATTATCTGGGTCTGCTTACAGGCATGTTTATGAAATAGACAATAGAAAAGATGTCATTGGCAGCATTGATTACAATATCAAAACATACAAATTTACTCGGTCTAATAATACGGTCACCTCAGCTACGATGACAATAGCTGGCGGTAGTATTGGAAGCTCAATAGTCACAACCTACGCTTTCAACTCAAATCATTTGCTCACCAGTGAAGTTGTTTCGACCTACAAGTTCATGAGTCAAGTAACACAACTAACTTCAACAGCATATGTATACAATACAGACACACTGCCTACAAAAGTGACTTCGCGCGTATACAACTCAAGCGGCAGTTATACGCAAACGATACTGCTTTATGAATATGATAATAAAGGCAATGTTACGGCTTTTTGGAACGAAAGAGCCAATGGTAGTACATCTAACACAGAGTATAAGACTACTTTCACATATAACAGTACCTATAGCTTGCTCACAAGCAAAACCTATAAGCAGGATGTCAACACAACTATTCAAGAGAGCTATACGCTGACACCTGATAATAAGTCCGTCGCATCAGCCGAGGTAAAAGTAAACAACGTACTACAAGCCAAAACAGAATTCGTATACAACAGCCGCGGCGAAACCACATCACAAAAGGCTTATAAAGACGGCTTTGTTAATTATGTTGAAACGACATTTACATATGACACCTATGGAAATCTAACAAGCATTGTCAACACAAATATTACAGACGTAGATGGCAATCTGGTGGCAGGCACTCCGGGTGCTAGTTCTGCCGCCGGTAGGCTAGCAACAACTTTTGCCTATAACAATATGAGCAGGCTTACTTCATCTACTGATGCTAACGGTAATACCACAAGTTATCAGCATGATATTCTTGGCCGTGTTACTACAATAGTTAATCCTGACGGCACTTTTGTGACCAAAGATTACAACGATGCCAGCAATATTCTCACTGCTACTGATGAGCTTGGTAACCAACTAAAATACTACTATGATGGCTTCGGTAATCTGTTGCGTATTTACGATGCAACAAAAGCCCAAAATCTGCAAACTAACACCTACGATACCCATATGCGCTTGTCCACAACAAACAACCACAATAACAGCACCCAAAGTACGCAAATCACTTATACCTACGACTATTTTGATCGTATCCTGACTATTGAAACAAGAGATAAGACCAATGTCCTCATAGCATCTGAAACATATGTCTATGACGACTATGCAGAGAACGGACAGTATCGCAAAACGACTCATACCGTTGTAGGGGATGCTGGGGCTCCATCAATAGTCAGTTCAACCTACTTCAATAAATCAGGTCTCTTGGAAAAGCAATCGCGCATATTAAACAATGTGGAGTATTTTGACTACTTCACCTATGACTACTTAGGAAACTTACTGACTGAAAGGACTGCTATAGCTGCAGCGAATGGACTAGCTTGTTCTGCCGAATATGAATACGATTACGCTGGCAGAGTCGTTAAACAGTATAATGTTGCCGGAGACTTCGCAACTTTTGAGTATGATGCACTAGGCAAACTTGTCATCAGCACAGATTATGCCGGCAATACAACTATATTTACCTACGACGACTTAGGAAGGCTCTTAACCCAAAGCATTTCTTTTGAGACAATCGGTGGCACCACCTATTACTCGGTTACCAACTACTACTATGACAGTAATGGCAATATAATCAGACAGCAGTCTACCAACAACCAGCTTGGGCAGCCAACTACTTACTCTACTACAGAATATCAATATAACAGTCGTGACTGGCTTACACAAGCTACACAGCATGACGGCATAACTTCCTATTACACCACTTATACCTATTACGCCAACGGCTTGCAGTCCAGCATTACAACCGGAAATGGTGCTGCTACCACAGCTTATGACTATGACCATGCGGGCAGACTTATTGAATTAACCAATGCTTTAGGCAATATTGAAACATATGTATACGACACCAATGGCAATCTCATATTATCAGTTGACTGCAATAACTGGGTTACAACCTATACATACGATGGTCTTGGCAGAGTTCTTAATGTTAATGTTGCAACCGGCAACTCTGCTACTGACTGCTCGCAGAGCTTCACGTACTACTTAACAGGAGCCCTTAAATCAGAGGACAACGGGAATTTCAGTGCCACTTACACTTACGATGAGCTTGACAGGCTAATCACAGTCAGCGAATCCAACAATGTAACCAAAACCTATACCTACGATATCGCTGGTAACCGCACAAGCTATATTCTAAAAATAAATGGCGTTACCCAACTAAGTACGACTTACACTTACGACAACTTCAATAGGTTGGAAACCGTGAGCGAGAACGGTGTGTTGGTTGCAACTTACTCCTACGACATCAACGGCAACAGAGAAAGCCTGACTTATGCCAACGGAATTTCAGAAGAATACACCTACAACCTAGCCAATATGGTCACTAGTGTAATCAACAAATCTGGTAATACAGTGATTTCCAGCTATGACTACACTTACTACCTTGACGGGAACCAATGCACCAAGACTGACCACGATGGCAAAGTAACTACTTACATTTATGATGGGCTAGGCAGATTAGCACAAGAATCAGAAGTCTTATCAGGCGTGACTCAGAGCTACAGCTATACCTATGGCACTTCACATAACCGTGCTACTATGGTAGCTTCAGGAGCTAAGTCATTTTCCACAAGTTACACTTATGACCTTAATAACAGGTTGCTCACGGAAACAAAGAACTCTGCTACAACTACTTACATATACGATAACAATGACAACCAGCTGTCGCAGTCTACTTCATTGCAGATAAACACCTTTGCCTATAACGGCTTGAATCAATTGATATCCGCCAACATGGGTGGAGCATTAGCCACATACACCTACAACTCGGCTGGTCTGCGTACTTCCAAGACAGTTGGGGGAGTCACAACCAAACATGTGTGGGATGGTAGCAATGTCTCTGCTGAACTCAATAGCAGCAATGTTGTTACTGCCAAATACCTGCGCGGAGTTAGTCTACTGGCATTTGATACCAGTAGCGCTAGAACCTACTATCTCTTTGATGCACATGGAGATGTGGTACAACTTACCAACTCAAGCGGAGTCATTACCAAAATATATTCCTATGATACCTTCGGTAACGAGACAGGAACCACCCAAAACGGTGGCATGGGGTCGACTGACACGAATCCTTTCCGCTACTGTGGCGAATACTTTGATGTTGAGACTGGCAACTATTACTTACGCGCTAGATTTTATTCGCCTTTGGTCGGGAGATTCCTTTCTGAAGATACCCATTGGAATCCTAGCAACATGATTTACGGGGACAACCCTGTAAAGAATGCCTACTACAAAGATGCGTTGGGGTTAAGTTCTTATGTGCCAAATATAGCGGCAATCATGCAAAGTGGGAATCTTTACGCTTACTGCGGTAATAATCCTGTAATGTATGTTGATCCTTCTGGGAATGCAATACAGTTTGCTATATTCGGTGTAGTTATAACTGGAGCTATGATTTTGTCAGCTGCAGTCAGCGCTGTAGTTGTAACAGTAGCAATTGTTGGGACATTTGCTTTAGGATATGTCATTGTTGATGGCGTAGCAAAATTAGTTGAAGAAAATAAATTTAAGCCAATTACACTAAATCCTGCTGCTGGTTCACCTAGCATTGTAACGCGTCCTAATACCATGAATGCGACAAGGGGTATTGCGAATGTAGTAAGCCAGCCAGTTACTGTCGCTAATATGCAGACAAAAACAAAGGATTTTGGCACTTATCAATTTGCTTATTTAGATTCAAAAGGCAACTTGGTAAAAACTGGGCCCCAAATGAATATCGCCGAAGCCTATTACGCGCTCAAGGCAATGCCGCTAAATGGAAATTTTGGCGGTCAATCGTGGGGGCTATATACTTCTAGTCAAGCTGACGCACAAGCATTCGCGCTTTTATATGGATTGGTACACCATTCTGATTTAGCGGTAGGATTTGACGCAGAATACCATGGGAATAATTATTATGGACATTACCATGTAAACCATATAGTAGGCAAAGAGGAAAATTCAGGTGTGCATATTTGGTTTGGTAATACATTGAAATGGTAGGGAATTGTAATGAGTAAAGTCATTATTCAAATAGATGAACTCATAGAAAACATGAGTAGTGCGAAATATTTGAATATTAATTTGAGTACAGGTGAATATATACCTGTGCCAGCAATTAGCTTTCGAGAAGATGATCTAAAAGATTTAATCCCTGCACCTGAGTCAGGTTTTGAAAACTTCTACAGAGATCCGAAAGCATCAAGGTCAATGACTTGGGTCTGTCGCCAAGTTCCTGATATCTACTTTCAAAAAGGCGTATGGTACGACCTACCAATTCCTTATACTATCTATGAACCAGTAATTCACTTTCGAGAAGACGACTTAAAGAATTTGATTCCAGCACCAGAATCTGGTTACAAGAACACTTATAGAGAGTCAAAAACAGGCACATATTATGATATTCCAGATTATTATTTCCAAAAAAATGCTTTTGCTGATCTAATTCTTGTGCCACACTACAGTGAAGACACTACGAGAATAAAGATAAAATTTCTAGATAAAGTAATCAAGCAACGCCTTGCAGATGAACCAATGATTCAGGAAATCAACCGCTTATTTACGCTTACAGATGACCCAGGTTATTTTGCCCATGAGTTTGACTTACTATTGGGCGATAACAAGCTGTATGAAGAATGGCGTTCTTTTGCCAATGAGGAAGAGAACACTATTCATGAACAAGTAAAGAATTTTGCCATTCAATGGTGTGAAAAAATTGGGCTTGAGTATTTGCTTAACCAATGAATGATATCTCTGCCCAACAGTCATAATTGTACAGCCCACGGCAGCATCTTTTCCGGCTTTGCCGGAAAGTGTCAGAGTGGGTCACATACTCCCACAGGGAAGTATGTGAAACCGGCTTCCATAGCTTTTGGTGACAAGTAAAACTTTAATCCTTTTAGACGCTCACCTGATTTTCAGGCAGAGCGTCTTTTTTTATTCCCTTTCCATAACTCACTGTTTTTGTAAAATTTTTGAAAAGTGTGACTTTTGCCCAAAAACACCTGAATTTTTGGACTCCAAGTGACCCTTTAAGTGGAGGGGGTATAACACTTTTTCTGCCGGTATCCTCATATCGTGTTATGACGTTTTTCATTGCTCAAGGCTAACCCTGCATTTCAATCCATGCCTAAAGTACAACTTTACGCCGTATAGAAATCTTAATAGTTGAAAGGAGGAAATCATTATCGACAAAAGCAACAGATGAGCAGGGTTCCAAGGCGCACCTTGGCACACGACTTTCGTAGAAAGTCTAGTGTGTTATACCAACGCCAAGAAAACGCTAAGCCAAGCTCCAGCGGGCAACGTGGCGGTTGTTAATATAGCTCAGGTGTTTTTGCTCTAAGCCTTTTTGCCTTTCGCAGTTTCAGCAACTTTCCTCTTTAACGCTTTGGTGTCTAAGTTGTAAATATCTGCCGGAACCTTAGCGTGCATATGCCCATCATCGCCTTGCCAAACCTTATTCACGGCATCTGGCACATACTCCATAACATCACTTATGTCGCAAGACAACTCTGTGCAGATTTTATCCAATACATCAAGCGAAACAAATTCATTAGCAGATAACTTGGCAAGCGTGGCGGTGCCAATGCCGGTTCTTTTCCGAAGTTCTGTTTTGTTGAGACCTTTGTCGATAAGCATTTTCCAAAGTTTATTATATTTAAATGGCATAAGTATCTCCCTTCTAGCATATTTTACTATGCGCACATTCAGGCGTCAACATATATTGTTCATGCTCAAGTAATATTTGTTTTATAAAGCGAATATTTTATCTTGACAACTTATTCAACATGTGATATTATATGTTCTGATATTGAAATATATTGTGCAATATAACGAAGTCATAAGGAGTAAAACAACATGAACATCCATCTTTTAAGCGTTTGTAATACCGGATATGCATCTGGTCGCCGCCCCGGCTTTTACATTTACGCTGATTGGCTGCCAAGCATGGGGTTTATACCCGGGGCGCTTGTTCAAACCCTTCCGACACCGGAGGAAATGGTCTTTAACCTGTGTGATGAAAACATCAGGCGCTATTCAGAGCTTGATGCCGAGACCAAGGCGCAAGGCGGGAAGCTGCTTCAGGTTTTCAATGCCTCTGAGAAATACCAACAGAGTCCGACCTTGCTGGCAAGCGGTCAGTTTTTACATGATGCAGGGTTTACCTATGGAGACAGCCTTGTGGCTAAGTACGAATACGGCCATATCAGGGTGCGTAAGCTCTCTGGAAAGTTAAAAATGGTGAGTTTATCAAGCATACGTGATAACCATACCGGCAAAATGACTCCGAAAATCCGAATGAGCGGTGGATGGCT
>WQTJ01000109.1 GCA_009786345.1 Dehalococcoidia bacterium
GTAAAGTCTACCATTAAAGCTCACTTGCTTTCTTGTCTGTTAGATAATTCTTTGCTTGCTCAGCTCTGTAATAATTTATGAAACAGCCGTGTTTCTGCTATAACGTCATATATGGGTTTTTATAGCGGCCCTAAACATTGAACAGAAAATTGATAACATCACCATCCTGTACGATGTAAGTTTTGCCTTCTAGCCGCAATATTCCCTGCTTTTTTGCCTCAGCTATCGTCTGGCATGCAAGCAATTCCTTGTAGCCGATGACTTCAGCACGTATAAAGCCTCGTTCAATATCAGAGTGTATTTTGCCTGCTGCTTTTTGGGCGTTTGAGCCTTTTGTGATAGGCCATGCATGCACGTCATCTGACCCGACGGTAAGGAAGGAAATCAACCCGAGCAGTTCGTAAGAAATCTGGATAACGCGCTCAAGACCAGTCTGCTCCAGGCCATACTCATTTAGGAAATCATGCACTGAATCCTGATCCAACCCGGAGATATCCATTTCTAGCTTACCGCATATTACAACAACGCGGTGGTTGGGTTGTGCAAATTTCTGGTTGAGGTCGGCTTCCAGCTGTTTGGATTTGGGCAAATCTGCTTCACTGATATTGACCAATGTTATGAGGGGTTTAGCCGATAAAAACTGGTAGCCTGAGATGATTTTCTCTTCTTCATCAGTCAGTTTCTGTTCGCGGATGGGAATGTCCCCCTCTAAAGCATCTCTCAATCTGTGCAGCAGGTCTTGCTCTAGCAACAGACGAGGTTTTTCTTCCGGCTTGGCACCGCGTATAGAAGATGCGATGCGGTTAAAGCGTTTTTCAATTACTGCTAAATCAGAGAATGCTACCTCGAGGTTCATATCTGAGATGTCACGGGATACGTCAATACTGCCGGACGGATGAGGTATGGAAGCGTCTTCAAAAGCACGAACTACGTTGATGAGAGCATCTACTCCGGCAAGCTGCGTCAAAAGTTGGCTGGCAGCACCGCCGCCTTTAGCCAGTGTTTTTACCGAAGCTCCAATATCAAGATATTGAATTTCGGCAGGCGTGGTTTTCTTTGGGTTGAATAATTTGGTAAAAGCATCCAGCCTCACATCTGGCACTTTAGCCATACCTACATGAGCTGCTGAAGCTGCTCCAAAACCGCCGGTTTCTGCATTATTGCCGGTTAGTGCATTGAAAACAGTGGTGCGCCCGCTGCCGGATAGGCCGATGATACCAATGCCAAGCCCCATATTATTTGATGTTTCTTTCCGCTTGCTTGAGGGCTAGTTTTCTTTCGTTGATAGTTAAACTTTCGTTGGCAACAAGCTCTAACAAAGCAAGCAAAGAATCACGAGTGCCAATGCTGCCCATGCTTTTGATGGCATTAGAGCGAAGATTGCTGTCCAAATCCATATCGGTGGCAATAGATGAGAGTTTCTTTATTTCACTTATAATTGGTTCGGGCATTCTCTTCTCCTTAATATTTGCCACATTTTACTATCCGCCGTACAAGAACTGCAAGGAATATTATCTGCGTCTAGAGCGCCCACGCAGTATTATAGCGATAATGACTAATACGATAATTGCGCCTACTGCAATAAGAGCTATTTCTCCAGCATCCAATCCGCCTGATGATGGCGGAGGAGTTGTTGAAGAGGATGGGGATGTGGCGGTAGTACTTGTAGATGAGGTGGTGGTAGTTGTGGTCGGTGCAGGTTCTGGACTGAAATTGAGTAAAGTGCCGTTTTCTCCGACAGCATAGATGTTGCTGAGGCTAGATCCCCAAATGTAAGATAGTGCAGCGGTGTTATGGCTTTCCCCATCGCTCCAGCTTGTGCCGTTATAATGCCGGATACTGCCGTTGGCAGCTACTGCATTCACGTTTGTAGATGAAACGCCCCATATCGCTTTGAAGTCAGTGCTTACTTGGCTGTCCATGGCACTCCATGCAGTGCCATCATAATGTACAATGGTCCCGCTATTGCCTACAGCGAATATATCTGTAGCAGAAGACCCCCAAATAGCGAAGAGATCTCTAGTTGTGCCGCTGTTATCTACTTTGCTCCATGCAGTGCCATCATAGCGTACGATGGTTCCGCTTTTACCTACAGCGAATATAGCTGTGGCAGAAGCTCCCCATATAGAAAAAAGGTCATTGTCGGTGCCGCTGTCGTCTACGGTTTCCCATTCACTGTTATCATAATGCACGATGGTGCCATCTGCACCGACAGCAAAGAGATTAGAACTGGTGGCGCCCCAAACGCCATATAGATTAGAGGTAGAGCTATTGGTCATGGAGCTCCATGTAGCGCCGTTATAATGTGAAATTAGGCCGTTGTCGCCCACGGCAAAAACATTGGAGGAAGAACTGCCCCAGAGACTGTGCAAAGCATTATTGGCTATTGCGGCAGCGGCAGTCCAGCTAGTCCCGTCGTACATATAAATATTGCCGCCTGAACTTGCGGTGAAAATATTGCTGGCAGATGTACCAAATATGGCATTTAGGTTTTCCTTAACGGTATATTTATTGTTCGACCATGTGCTGCCGTTATATTTAATCATGGTGCCGGAAGCGCCAACTGCTAAGATATTATTACTGTCTGTTCCCCACAGACCAGTTAAGTTCTGTAGGTTTTGAGAAATTCCGTCAATGGCTTGAGCAACCCAAGCAGTGCCATCGTAGTGTGAAATGACACCTTTTTTACCTACAGCGAAAACACTATCGGGCGCAGTGCCCCATATAGCGGAAAGATCATTTGTGGTACTGCTTGTCATGGATTTCCAATTAGTGCCATCATAATGCAGGATAGTTCCGGATGTACCAGTGGCGAATATATCGTCAGATGCAGTGCCACATATAGCGGAAAGATCATTTGTAGTACTGCTTGTCATGGATTTCCAATTAGTGCCGTCATAATGCAGAATAGTCCCATCTATCCCGACAGCAAAAACGTCATCAATCGCATTTCCCCATACTGCCAGCAGGTGTTTAGTGCTGCCGCTTGTCATGGCTTTCCAATTGGTGCCGTCATAATGCAATATAGCACCGTTTACTCCGACGGCGAATACAGCATACTCATCATAAACAACGGCTACGTCATCAACATCCACATTATCGGCGTCAACATCCTCTTCAACCTCTTCTTCGCCGGAGGTAGTAGTAGCGCTTCCCCAAATACCATAGAAGTCGCTGTTAATGCCGCTCTTCATGGTACTCCATGCAGTGCCGTCATAGTGTAGCAATGTACCTTTGGCACCGACGGCAAAAACATCACTATCGGAAGAACCCCAAACGCCATAGAGCGTTTGAGTGGTGCCGTTGTTGTACATTGGCACCCATGTATTGCCGTCATAATGCAAAATGGTACCGTTGGAGCCAACAGTGAAAATATCATCTGATGAGCTTCCCCAAGTATCGAAGAAGTTATTTACTGGAGATATAGAAGAACTGCTCCAAATATTGGCAGCTGATACGGTTGGGGCATATAAACCAACGCATAGTATAATTACTGCAAACACAAGAGCCATACTGGAAAGAAAACGCTTCATAACACAAACCTTCCGCTATCCATTTTGTCAGACATTGATATATTATAATGCCATGCAGTAAAGAATGTGTAAAGTACGTGCGTGGCTATACTTGCCTAGGCTTGCTATTTAGTGATTTTATGAATAAGCAGATAATTTATGTTAGGTGGTGTAGAAATGCTTTTTGGAAGTGAATATGACTGGCTTTACTTGGAACAGTTAGTAGATACTTCGGATAATGAAATAACGATTATTATTTCGCAGATGAAAAAGATAGCACTATCTGTAGATACGCTTGCAAATGAGAAAAATGAAAAAGTCCGCGAACTTTTATCCAAATCGAACCAGCTTGCTTCTGATGGCACTCAAACGTATAGGATTCACTTTAAAAGTTATATCATGTATCAAGTCAGAAATGAAAGCTACACATATAGTAACGACAGCGAGATTAGGAGAGGAAAGGGTTTGATATTGTTTGAAAAGTCAAAGCTGTTTAGATTATGTTAATGAAATTGTTGATGTTGATTTAGCAATGCACATGCATAAAAAAACGAAGCCAAAGCATTATGGAATATATACGCTTAACAATATAGTTGATGTGATAACCTTTTATGAGCCAGTTATTTTGCCTGTATCTATGTGTTAAAATTTGAGTTGGAGTGAAA
Organism: Dehalococcoidia bacterium; assembly: GCA_009786345.1. GTDB lineage: Bacteria > Chloroflexota > Dehalococcoidia > Dehalococcoidales > UBA1222 > WRNG01. The sequence goes on from WQTJ01000109.1 coordinate 4,178, forward strand.
ACTTGATACGCGTTTTCTATGGGACTGATGATTTTTCCATTCATGAAGCCCTTATTGAGATTAAAACAAGCCTAGGTGAGGTTTCTATGCTAGACGCTAATAGCTTGCATCTGGCTGGAGCTAAACTGCGCCTTGATGAATTGCAAGCTGCTGTGCAGACCATGCCTTTCTTTGGTAATCAGCGACTGGTTGTTGTCAGTGGGTTGCTTGGACGATTTGAAGCTAAGGAAAAACGTCCTGCTGCTAGAAAATCTGCTAAGTCACAGGAAGAAGAGACTCCGTTGCATCAGAGCATGGCTGATATTATTAATGGCGCACCTGATAGCACCGTGATTGTACTGATTGACGATGACGTGAGCAAATCAAATCTCCTGCTAAAATTATTAACTCCTAAGGCAGATATACGAGTTTTTTCTCCTTTGAAAGGCTTGCAATTAGAAACATGGACGCGCAATTGTGTGAAAAAAGCAGGCGGCAAGATAAGCGAAGAAGCGCTCAAGACGTTGATAGGGTTGGTGGGTAGCGACCTGTGGATAATGCATAGCGAAATCGAAAAGCTGGTGCTGTATGCGGCTGATCGTACCATTGAAATTGCCGATGTACAGAAGTTGGTAGGTTTGTCGCGTGAGGCCAGTATTTTTACGCTTGTGGATGCTATTATTGATGGGCGTTTGAATTTAGCGCAGCAGTCTATGAGTGAACTATTGGATGCCGGCGCTGTTCCAAGTTATATACTGGTAATGCTTGCACGCCAACTCAGATTTTTGGTACGTGCTAAAGAACTTAAAAGCTATGGACAATCCGAAAGTGCGGTGCAGGGCGTGTTGGGCCTTGCTGATTTCCCGTTTCGTAAAACAATGGATCAGGCGGCACGCTATTCTATGGAGCGTCTGCGTGATTTCTATCATCGATTGCTGGAAACGGATTTGTCTATCAAAACTGGTAAGTATGGCGACGAACTTGCATTGACATTGCTTATTGCTGAATTGTGCTCCCATAAATAAGTTGTTTTGGCGAGAGTTCTTATCATATGAGGAGGTAGGTTATGAAGGTACGCAAAGCGGTCATCCCGGCAGCTGGTTGGGGCACACGCTTTTTGCCTATAACCCGCGCTTATCCAAAAGAACTATTGCCGCTTATTACTAAACCTCTTATTCAAGTGGCTGTTGAAGAAGTAGTTGCCTCTGGAATCGAGGAAGTCATAATCGTTGTTGCCGAAGAGTGCTGCTTCATACAGGAATACTTTCAATCTGCTCCTGAGTTAAATGCTTTATTGACGCAAAAAGGTGAAAATCACTTAGCAAAAGAGATGTGCCGCCTTGAACGCCTTGCGCATATAAGTTATGTGACGCAGGTTGAACGCTTAGGTTTGGGACACGCTGTGCTGACGGCGAGAGACGCGGTTGGTGACGAGCCTTTTGCTGTTATCCTGCCTGATGATGTGGTTGATGCCAGCGAACCGGCACTGTTGCAAATGATGAAGATATTTCATGATTACGGCAGTAGTGTACTAGGCGTGGTAGATGTTGATACACCGGATATTCAGCGCTATGGCGTAATTCGCCCGGAGTCGGTTAAGCCGTGTGTGCATAAAGTATTGGCGCTTGTAGAGAAACCAACTCCTGCCGCGGCTCCGTCACAGCTTGGCATAGTAGGGCGCTACATCCTTACCCCGCAAATTTTTGATGCTATAGCTGCTACCGGCCCGGGACGAGGAGGGGAGATACAGCTTACAGATGCGCTTTCGATTTTGCTTCAATCCCAGCCCATATATGCACTGGAATTTTGCGGCAAACGCTTTGATGCGGGTAACCCGCTTGGATGGCTGGAAGCGCAAGTGGCACTGGGGCTCAAGCACCATGAATATGGTGATGCCCTGCGCCAAAAACTGCGCCAGATAATTTAATCCCAGAGGCTTAAGCAAACAGTAGTATTTCCTCCGTATTACTCCTGTTTTTCTTTGACAGTCTTGTTCCCTTATCTTACAATCTCACATAAGTTGGTGCTTATATACTTAAAAACAGGTGACTAAATTGACTGATGATGAAATACGCTCACAGTACCTAGATTTTTTTAGCAGCAAGGGGCATCAAGTTATCCCTTCTTCTTCACTTATCCCTCGCGGTGATCCTACCTTGCTGCTTACTACTGCCGGTATGGTGCAGTTAAAACCATATTTCATGGGGCAGGTCAAGCCCCCGCATACACGCTTGGCATCTTGTCAGAAGTGCTTTCGTACTACAGACATTGAATCGGTCGGAGATTCTTCGCATCTCACTTTTTTTGAAATGCTGGGCAATTTTTCTGTAGGTGATTACTTTAAGGCTGAGGCTATTGCTTTTGCATGGGAGTTCATCACGGTCAAGATGGGTATCCCAAAAGAGAGATTGTGGACGACAGTTTATTTGGATGATGACGAAGCCATGCAGCTTTGGCTTAAGCAGGGCGTGCCTGCTGAGCGCATTGTGCGCTTGGGTGAGGCTGATAACTTCTGGGGGCCTGCTGGCGATTCAGGCCCATGCGGTCCTTGCAGTGAAATCCATTACGATTTTGGGAAGTCTATTGGCTGCGGTAAAGCCGATTGCAATCCATCATGCAAGTGCGGGCGTTTTTGCGAAATTTGGAACCTTGTGTTTGTCCAGTACAATCAGGACAAAACAGGGCAGCGCACTTCTCTGCCAAAGCCTAATATTGATACTGGCATGGGACTTGAGCGCATAACTGCTATTATGCAGGGCACCAACACAGTATACAACACCAACATTTTCCATCCTTTGCTGAAACGCGCCGTTGAACTTTCAGGAAAGCGGTATGGTGCCGATGAAGAAAACGATCGCGCCATGCGTGTAATATCGGAGCATGGGCGTGCCGTATCTTTCTTGATAGCTGATGGAGTTATACCATCTAATGACGGGCGGGGCTATGTATTGCGGCGCCTGCTGCGCCGAGGCGTACTCTTCGGCCGCCGTCTTGGCCTGGAAACGCCGTTTCTTGTGAAGATGGCAGAAGCTGCCATTGAACAAAACAGCAAAAACTATCCCGAGCTTATGAAGCGGCGCAGCTTCATTTTGGATGTAGTTCGCAAAGAAGAGGAGCATTTTGCAGAAACCCTCAATACAGGATTGGAACTTTTGGATGAAATCATGGCTCGGGATGAAATCAAGAAGCGTATGTGCATTACAGGAGAGGCTGCTTTCAAGTTATATGATACATATGGATTTCCTGTTGAGATTACGCGCGAGATTGCTTCTGTTCGCGGTTATGAGGTTGATATAGACGGTTTTGAGCGCGAGATGGACAAGCAGCGTGAAAAGGCGCGTTCAGCGCATAAATTCGATGGCGGTAATCAGCACAGCACCAAATTCAGCGGTGATTTTGAGCCAACTTGTTTTGTTGGATATACCGATATTTCTAATAAAACGCGTATTTTAGGCATAATTTTAGAAAATGAAAGTGCCGAATCCATTAGCGCAGAACAGAAAGCTGGAATAGTATTAGCGGACACACCTTTCTATGCTGAGATGGGCGGCCAAGTGGGTGATACTGGTTTTATTAAAGCTGAGGATGGGCTGTTCTTAGTTACCAATACTGTTAAGTTGGGCTCTAATATTACTCTGCATCAGGGCTATGCGGCTGAAGGTAAGTTGACCGTAGGTGGCGCAGTTATTGCGGAGGTGGACGCTGAGCGCCGTGCCGATATTGCGCGCAACCATACGGCGACACATCTTTTGCATGTTGCTTTACGCAGTGTATTGGGAGATCATGTGCAGCAGGGAGGCTCTTTGGTGGAACCGCTGCGCTTGCGCTTTGATTTCTCTCATTTGTCTCCATTAACGGCTGATGAATTGGGGCGCGTGCGTGATATTGTCAATGCCGAAATACGTTGCAACCACCCGGTGTACAATCGCCAAATGCCGTATAAAGAAGCGGTAGCATCTGGTGCCACAGCTCTTTTTGATGAAAAATACGGCGATGTAGTGCGTGTTTTATCGGTGGGCAACCCAGCTATAAGTTCTGAGTTATGCGGTGGCACGCATGTTGCGGCTTCCGGTGAAATAGGATTTTTTGAAATTATCAGCGAATCCAGTATCGGATCTGGTTTGCGCCGTATTGAGGCAGTTACCGGACGTGAGGCTGCGCGTTTGGCAGTATCCAGTATTGCTTTGTTGCAGTCTCTATCAAGGCTTTTGGATGCTGCTCCCGAAAATGTAGCGGATAAGGTTCAGGCGCTTATTGCTAGCCGTGACCAAGAAGTTAAAAAAGCTGAAGCGTTGGAACGTGAAATGGCGCTTAAAGACGTATCCGCTTTGGCGGCAAAGGTGCGTGAAGTGGATGGCGTGAAACTGCTATCTGTGCGCATCAAGCCGTCGCGTCCCGAAATACTGCGTGATATGGCTGATGCTTTGCGTGATAAGCTAGTTAGTGCGGTTATAGTGTTAGGTACGGTATATGATGATAAGCCGTATTTTGTGGTGACAGTGACGGATGATTTGGTGGGCAAGGGATATCATGCTGGCAATATCATACGTCAGGCTGCTGCTATTACTGGTGGTGGTGGTGGTGGTAAACCTGGATTGGCCCAGGGAGGGGGCAAGGACGTATCCAAACTGGACGAGGCTATCGCTTCAGTATGGGGATTGCTGAAACAAAAATAGTGTTTTAGCGTCGGTCTTATGGAAATATTGTCGGTAGAAAAACATGCGCATTATGGCATTGGATGTCGGTGACCGTCGCATTGGTGTGGCAATAAGTGACCCTACTGGATTGCTGGCTCGCCAGTTGATGATTATTACTCGTACTGATGATAGCAGTGATATTCAGGAAGTGCTGAGATTGGTGCATGAACATGCTCCGGGTAAACTGATTGTGGGGCTGCCGCTGTTACTGAATGGTGATGAGGGGCAACAAGCGCAAAAAGTACAGGCTTTCTGTAATCTTTTGGTACCATTCCTGGCAATTCCATTGGAAGCGGTGGATGAACGGTTCAGCACTGCTACTGCCCGCGAGTACATGCGTCAAAATAGCCGCAGAAAAAAAGTTGTTGCTAAGCAGCATGATGATGCGATGGCTGCTGCTGTAATTTTGCAGAACTATTTGGATGAGGATTTAGGCCGCTGCATCTAATTTTTCGATTCTCATCGTGCTGCAAATTTTGATAAAATAGTTAAGCTTAGGATGGTTGCCGTATGATGAGAAACGCAGTGCAGACAATAGGGAATTTAATTGATAAACAAGATGTTTCCTTTGTAAGTTCGGTAGGATGTGATGGCTTTCCGAATACGAAAGCTATGTTGCCGCCTAGAAAACGTGATGGAATAAAGAGTTTTTGGTTTACAACAAACACGTCGTCTATGCGTGTGGCGCAATATCGTGAAAACCAGAAAGCTTGTATTTATTTCTGCGATAAAAGGTTTTTCCGCGGTGTAATGTTAAAGGGTACCATGGAAGTATTGGAAGATTCAGAAAGCAAAGAGATGATATGGCGCGAAGGTGACACGATGTATTATTCAAAGGGTGTCACCGATCCTGATTATTGCGTTTTGAAATTTACGGCGCAATCAGGACGTTATTACTCTAACTTTCGCTCAGAAGATTTTTTAGTGAATAGAATAAATGATGAAAACTATTCGTAATTATATTGAAGTACTCAAAGTGCGTGAGACACTCCTGCTTGGTTTTTTGGGTTTATGCTCAGTTATAATTGCTGCTCATAGCAGTCCTGTAACTGGTGCTGTTCCTATACCTCGTACTACTTTTCTTTGGTGGTCTTGGAATCCCTATGCTAATGCTCCGCCTAGTTTTGGCACTTTACTGATAGTCGCGATGACTATTTTAATTGCTTCAGGCGGGGCCAATGGCTTGACCAATTATCTCGATCGCAATGTGGATGCCCGGATGCAGCGCACTCAAAAGCGTGTTTTCCCCACTCGGCGCATCTACCCCGCTGAAAAAGGGCTGGTGTGGGTTTTATTTCTGATTGTTGTTGGGTTGGTGCTGTCGTGGTTGCTTCATCAGTACGTTTTTTTTGCTGACTTAATTGGTACGGCTGCGGCTGCGGTATTTCGCAAGCGTGTTATTTGTGTTTTCCCTCAAGGTGTTATTGCCAGTTGTGCACCTGTACTGATGGGTTGGTTTGCAGTTCGCAGTGATATCAGTATGGAATTGGTACTTCTGTGTCTACTTATTGTTGCTTGGCTGCCGCTGCATGTGTGGAGCGTCATGGTATCGCATCGCGATGACTATATCGGAGCAGGGCTGACTTTTTTCCCGATGAGTGTTTCTGTGCGTACGGCGGTCATCATACTGTTGATTTTCGCCTTTCTTCTGAATGCCGTGTCGGTGAGCCTGTATTTTGTTGCTGACTATCACCCGTTGTATTTAATAATAGCTCTGGTTTTGGGCGTGGTGATGTTATGGGCTACTGTAAGACTAGTTGGCTCGCATACCTCGCGTAACGCTTGGAAATTATATAAACTCTCAAGCTTTCCCTACATGGGATTGATTTTTGTGGCGATTTGCTTCTGCTTGTGGTTGTAGCCGTTGAGTAATTTTAACCTCATAACGACTAATGGCGCTGCTCGTGCGGGTGAACTTACTACTGCTCACGGCATCATTCCCACGCCGGTTTTTATGCCTGTCGGCAGCCAAGCTACGGTTAAAACGCTTGTTCCTGACGAAATCAGGGCTTTGGAAGCACCGATTATTCTTTCAAATACGTATCATCTTTATTTACGCCCTGGCGTTGACATAATTAAAAAATTGGGCGGGTTACATCGCTTTATGGATTGGAACGGGGCTATCCTTACGGATTCTGGCGGATATCAGGTGTTTAGCCTTTCGGCGCTTTCTACAGTTAGCGACGAAGGAGTAGCCTTTCGCTCGCATATAGATGGCAGCAGCCATTTTATAACGCCTGAGAAGGCAGTTGCGTTACAGGAAGGATTTGGCTCGGATATTGCTATGGTGTTGGATGAGCCTTCGCCGTCTGATGCACCATCTGGCAAGGTGCGCGAGGCTATGGAGCGCACTCATCGCTGGGCAGAACGCTGTCTGACAGCCCATCAACGAAATGATCAGCAGTTGTTTGCTATTGTTCAAGGCGGTTTTGATCGCTCCATGCGTCGCTGTTCGGTAGAATTTCTTAGTTCGCTGGATTTCCCGGGCTATGCCATAGGCGGTCTCAGCTTGGGTGAACCGAAAGAGCTTACATGGGAGATGGTGCGTCATACTACTCAATATTTGCCGTCACGAAAACCGCGGTACCTAATGGGAGTGGGCTCACCTGAAGATTTAATAGAAGCGGTTGGGCTGGGCGTAGATATGATGGATTGCGTATTGCCTACGCGTGTGGCGCGCAATGGCGCGCTATTCACAAGGCGTGGTCGCATCAATATTAATAATGCTGCTTTTCGTGAACAGGGGGCGCCTATTGAAGAAAGTTGTGATTGCTATACTTGTACGCATTTCTCAGCAGCATATGTAAGTCATCTTTTCCATGCTCAGGAGTTATTGGCTTATCGCTTGGCTACTATTCACAATTTGCGCTTCATGGTACGCCTAATGCAGGACATACGGACGGCAATTTTAAGCGGTGCTTTTGATAGTTTCCGCCAGCAGTTCATGTCTGATTATCGTATTACTGATGAAGAGGTTCGTATTGCGCAAAAACAGAAGTGGATCAAGGCGCGCAAGCCGGAAATTGACTAGGTACTGCGCAAATTGGGTGCATGGCTGAGTCCCTGAACATTAGCTTTTAGATGAAAAGAAACAGGGGGTTTTGGAAAGACTATGATTACCACATTTTATATCCCCATCAAAATCATTTCAGGCGTCGGCTGTTTTGCTCAATTGGGCGCTGAAACCGCAAACATTGGTAAAAAAGCTTTGTTGGTTACCGGTAAAAATGCCATGCGTGCAACTGGACTGTTGGAACGTGCTTTGGCTGACCTTAAACGGAATGGCGTGGAGACAGTAGTTTTTGACAGAATTGAAAATAATCCCCGCGCATCCACTGTAGATGATGGCGCTGCTATCACGCGTCAGGAAAAGATAGAAGTAGTTATTGCATTGGGTGGTGGTAGCGCTATGGATGCGGCTAAGGGCATTGTCATATCGTCTATTGGCGGCAAACCTATTTGGCACTACGTTAAAACGCGGCAGAATATTTCTGGTGACGTACCAAAACTCATAGCTGTGCCAACAGTGGCGGCCTCGGGTTCTGAGTCTAATTGCGGGGCTGATATGGTCTAATAAAAGTTACAGTGAGTTTTGCCAATCTTTGAAAGGGTAAAATAAAAAGAGAGGTGAGATTCAAATGATACAAAGGAGTT
>WQTJ01000110.1 GCA_009786345.1 Dehalococcoidia bacterium
TCTGCTACTCTATTTATCAACATAACACTAACCGGCAGCACCAATACACGACCGCTGCGACGCAACGGTGCCCAAATAGGAGACCTCATTGCCTTAACAGGGTATACAGGCATGGCAGCTGCCGGATTGCGCCTTATCAATAGCGGAAAAACTCCTTGTCAGGCAGATCAGCCTCTGCGTCAGGTTTTCTGGCAGCCTAACCCACGGCTAGAGGAAGGCACTGCTATACTAGAAACAGGTGCACACGCAGCCATTGACATAAGTGACGGGCTGGTGGCCGATTTGAAACATATTTGCTTCGCCAGTGGTGTAAGTGCCCGCATAGACCTTTCCAAGCTGCCAATACATCCGGCATTGAAGGAATTCTTTAGCGCTGAAGCACTTGATCTAGCTCTGAGAGGCGGAGAGGATTATGAGTTGTTGTTCACTGCCAATCCTAATATTATGTCACATATCATAAGCAGGCTGAAAACTCCTATTCACGTCATCGGCACTATTGAAGCAGAAGAGATTGGCAAGATAAGGCTACTTAATAGTGACGGAAGCGAATATAAACTACAAACACCGGGATGGGATCACTTTGCCCAATAGCATTTTTATAACCAGCCATAGCCCAAGCCAAACGCACCAGCTGGGACTCATTATCGGCACACTATCACAACCAGGTGACATAGTTTTACTCAGTGGACCGTTAGGTGTAGGCAAAACATGTTTGGCGCAAGGAATTGCCAAGGCTTTGGGCATACGCGAAGATACTGCCAGCCCATCATATGTACTAATGCGTGAGTTTTCCGGACGAATACCTCTGTATCACATGGATCTTTACCGGCTGGAATTTAACGAAATTAGCGAACTTGGGCTGGACGACTATCTCTACGGGCACGGCTTATGCGTCATAGAATGGGCAGAAAAAGGCCAATTCATCATGCCAGAACAGCACCTGCAATTAACGCTAGCCTATGATACAGACACAATCAGGCTGATCACAATTACCCATTGCGGGAAACGCTATACGGATATGGTCGAACACATATCACAGATTAACAACTTACCGGATAAAAAGGATTTAGCATAAATGTATCTGGCAATTGATACTTCCAGCGAAAAAAGCGGTTTGGCATTAATTTATAACAGTCATATTACAGCAGAATTGAGCTGGATATGCGAACGCAACCATACAGTTGAGTTAATGCCGCACATTGACGATATACTAAAGCAAAATCACCTGAACATTACAAATATACATGGCGTTATAGTAGCTCGCGGTCCCGGCAGCTTCAACGGACTGCGCGTAGGACTTGGCAGTGCCAAAGGGATTGCCTATGGGCTCAGCATGCCTATTGTTGGTATTAACACGCTGGAAGCCACCGCATACCAGTACGCAGACAACAGCCTACCAATATGCGCCATTTTTCCAGCAGGACGCGGGGAAATCGCCTGCTCTATCTACCAACATCAAGGAAAATGGACATGCCTAACGCCAGAATACCTGACTACCCTAACAGAATTATATGAGCACATAACACAACCTACCATACTCGGAGGGGAAATTAACGCTGGCATAGCAGATGAGTTACGTAAGCAATTAGGCGATAAAGCTATCTTTTGCGAAGCATCTTCCAGTCGCATAGCGGCACTGGCACTGCTAGGCGAAAAACGTTTTGCAACAGGCATGTCAGACATCGTAGCTGCCATACAGCCTTTATATCTACGCCACCCACATATCAGCCTGCCAAAGTCCAAAAGTGCTGGTGCAATAGCAACCAACACGAATATAGCCATCATATGGGATATTGACGGCACCATCGCAGACACAGCCGATTTACACTTCCTCGCTTGGCATACTGTGTTTGCTAAGCATAATATTGATTTCAGCCGCGAGGATTTCCGTAAAGACTTCGGCATGCGCAACGATTTAGTCCTTCAAAACTTTCTAGGAGAGAAAGCTGCAGAACAAGATATGAAAGCTATCAGCGAAGAGAAAAACCAAATTTATCGCGACATTATACAACAAAATATCGTTCTACCCATGCCTGGTGCCACCGAGTTATTAGAGGCATTACATATACGTAGCATCCCTATGGCAGTGGCATCATCTTCTCCGCACCAGAACATCGAAATAGTTTTAGGAAAGCTTGGTATCAAACACATGTTCAAAGCTATCATCAGCGGAGAAGAGGTAAATTATGGCAAACCAAACCCTGAAATCTATCACAAAGCAGCCGCTAAGCTGGGGATAGAAACCCGTCACTGCGTAGTTATTGAAGATGCTATAGGCGGTATAGCAGGTGCCTGCGCTGCTGGCATGCATTCAATCGGCATAGCCGCCAACCACTCCAAAGAAAGTCTTCAAGCAGCTGACATCGTGGTAGACACACTAAAACAAGTCCATATGTCCGACATTGAAAAGCTGACGCAAAACTGAGATACTAGCAAAGCGTAATATTAGGAGGAAATCGTTAATGGAAAGATCATTAGTATTAGTCAAACCTGACGCCGTAGAACGCGGCTTAAGCGGAACTATTATCAGCAGGCTGGAAAATACCAAGGTAACACTGATTGCGCTCAAGATGCTACACATGGATCAAGCACTGGCAGAACGGCACTACGCACCGCACAAAGAACGCTCTTTTTTCAATGACCTGATCAAATTCATTACATCTGGCCCCATTGTAGCGGCTGTGTTTGAAGGAGATAATGCCGTCAGCACCATTCGCACCGCTATGGGTGCTACAGACCCTGCTAAAGCTGCTGCAGGCAGCATCCGTCATGATTTCGGATTGGATATTGAACACAATGCTGTTCACGGCTCCGATTCAGTGCAAACAGCAGAGCATGAAATCCGTCTGTTCTTTACCGAAGCCGAGCTTATGCGCTACACACGCAAACAATAAGCTAAATCTAGGCTAAACGCACGATAGGGCGGGCGGTACTCCACATATCATCGAGTTTGTAGTAACCTCTTTCATTTGGGGCAAATATATGTACTACCACATCGCTGAAATCAAGTAGCAGCCATCCGGAAGCGGCTGTGCCTTCGCGACGCATAGGAGACATCCCTTTCTGTTTGAGAACATGCACTATCTCATCAGCTATGGCATCCAGGTGACGGTTAGACTCACCATTTACCAGTACAAGATAATCCGCATAGCTACATAAGCCGCATGTATCAAGCAACACGATGTCGCTTGCCAGCTTGTCGCTGGCAACCTCTACCACAGCATGAGCCGTATCCAGCGCCCCAGAAAGAACAGCTTGGGATTTCTTCATAACTCAATTATAACATAACATCAATAGGCTTCTGGTAAAACTACCATATCCAAAACCAGCGTGTAAAATAATGTTCTTCGTCGCAGTGATTTGAGCAGCAAGTTCTGAACCGCAATCATTTAGATATTAAGCTCTCTTAATTTCACTCATAACTGCTATAATTAGAAACTATGGCAAAACTACTTTTCGGCACTGCCGGTATTCCGCTCAGCACATGGCCGCAGGAAACAGGCGAAGGCATCCGGCGCGTAGCAGCACTGGGGCTGGATTGTATGGAGCTTGAGTTCGTACAAGGCATTTATCTCAATGAAGCCCAAGCTAAAGTCATATCCTGCATCTCTCGCAACAATAACGTCTCAATTTCCGCCCATGCCCCTTACTACCTAAACTTTAACGCCCACGAAAGCCATAAATTGCACGCCAGCCAAGGTATGCTGTACAAAGCAGCCCATATCGCCTCTTTGTGCGGAGCTAAAAATGTGGTGTTCCACCCAGGTTTTTACCTTGGGGATTCGTCCGAGAAAGCCAGTCAATGCGTACAGGCTGCACTCGGCAAAGTAGTGGAAAAATTGAAAGCTGATATGGACAATATAACACTGCGGCCCGAAAGTGCTGGTAAACCAACACAGTTCGGCAGTATAGACGAGTTAATACAGCTTTCCTGCTCACTTGAAAACGTTGCTCCATGTATTGATTTCGCCCACTGGCATGCGCGCACAGGAAATAATAATTCATACGGAGAATTCTGTGGATTGTTGGATGATTTACGCAAAAATTTAGGCGAAGCGGCGTTGTCTGACATGCACATACATATTTCAGGTATCGAGTACGGCAAAAGCGGGGAGAAAAAGCATTTGCCTCTCACCTCATCCGATTTACGCTATGAAGACTTATTACGTGCCTTAAAAGACTATAGCGTTGGTGGCTGTGTTATCTGCGAAAGCCCCACCCGTGAAGAAGATGCTCTTCTGCTGAAAGAAATCTATCAAAAATTTAGCCTACCCCCAAATACCCAATATAACTAAACGTGCCCCAGCTAAAACCAGCGCCAGAACCAATAGCCGCACCAGCATCAACCCTTTAATTTTAGGTGACAGCCACGCTCCTATCTGTGCTCCTGGTATTACCCCGAGTGCTATCCATAGCAATATTTGCCAGCTTTGAGCATAAGTGCCAGCAGTAGCATGCGTTAGCGTACCTGTAAGGCCTGTAAAAACCAGCATGAAATGCGATGTAGCAGTAGCAATATGCACAGGAAAGTGTAGCACATAAAGCAGCATGGGCATGTGAATAATACCGCCGCCAATACCAAGCAACCCGGCGATAAATCCCACGAAAAAGCTAAGTGCCATGCCAAGCGGACGGTTACAGTTATAGCTGAAGTTTTTGCCAGAACGATCTACAACAACGCAATTGGACTGGGCAGAAGACGCAGAAGGCTGTTTGGTTTTGGGGCGCAGCCAAATAATAGCCGAGAAAATTAACAGCATAATCCCAAAGATGATGGAAAACATCTGTTGAGGGATATAACTCAGAGTCCACACGCCAATAATAGTGCCGGGGATAGTAGCTATAGCAAAATAGATGCCATTGCGATAGTCAATGCGCTTCTGGCGCGCATAAGCCAGTGTGCCAGAAAGCGCATTGAGAAACACCACCCCCATAGTAATACTGGTCAATACCTGCGGGTCAGCTTGCGGATAAAGCAGTAACAGCACAGGAGTAAGCACCACCGCACCACCAATGCCAACCAGCGTGCCATAGCTACCGGCAAAAAATCCCAGACCCACCAGCAGCAATATCAAAGGAAACCCTTGGATAAAAGAATCACCCATAAACGTGCAAGTTTAACACACATTATATTTTAGAATAGCAATCAGTTGTATATTAAACTATAAACGATAGGCTGCGCAATCACATGTTACTTAGACAACAATTCCATAGTAATTTTGTTTAGCTAAAACACTTTTGTGTTATACTGTGTAAGAGCAATAAATAGGAGCCTTTTCCATGAAAATCAACTTGAAACGTAACGTAATCATATACGCTATCATAATTGTGTTAGCCATTGTTTTTTTTACAGTTGTGGTACGAGAAAGATCTCCCAAACCTGAAAGTATTCTTCTGTCGCAAATGGTTGAGATGGTGCAAGCAAACGAAATCGAGACTATTGATCTTAACGGCAATACCATTAACATCACCGGAACCGATGGCAAGAGTTATGTCACCACAAAGGCAAACAATGACAGTATCTACGATATCATTCCAAATATAAATGATACAGACATTAAATGGAAAGTAAACCCACCTTCCGGTATTGACTGGGGCAGCATACTGGGAATGGTAATCCCTTTCCTTTTCTTTGGTATCTTCATCTTGTTCATGTTTAATCAAGCACGCGGGGCCAACAACCAAGCCATGAGTTTCGGCCGTTCGCGCGCACGTCTTTTCAGCCCTGATAAACCTACGGTAACATTTGAAGATATAGCTGGAGTAGACGAAGCTAAACAAGACTTACGCGAGATAGTGGATTTTCTCAAGTCACGCGAAAAGTTCAAAGCACTTGGAGCACGTATACCCAAAGGTGTACTGCTCATCGGGCCACCAGGCACTGGCAAAACACTGATGGCTCGTGCTGTGTCTGGTGAAGCTGGCGTGCCTTTCTTCTCCATAAGCGGTTCAGAATTTGTGGAGATGTTCGTCGGCATAGGTGCTTCCCGTGTGCGCGACCTCTTTGATCAAGCTAAACGTAATGCACCCTGCATTATATTCATAGATGAAATTGATGCCGTAGGACGCCAACGCGGGGCAGGTCTAGGGGGCGGGCATGACGAACGCGAGCAGACTCTCAACCAAATTTTAGTTGAGATGGATGGCTTTGATACCAATGTTAGTGTTATCGTAATGGCTGCTACCAACCGTCCGGATATTCTTGATCCAGCTCTGTTGCGCCCCGGACGCTTTGACCGCCGTGTAGTGCTGGATCGTCCTGACGTTATAGGACGTACCGCCATCCTCAAAGTCCATACCAACGGCAAACCGATATCGCCAGATGTCAACTTGGAAATCATAGCCAAACTCACAGCTGGTTTTTCAGGCGCTGACCTATCGAATTTGGTAAACGAAGCTGCTATTCTGGCAGCACGACATGACAAACAAATCATTGAAATGACAGAGCTTGAAGATAGTATTGATCGTGTGTTGATGGGCCCAGAGCGTAAGAGCCGGCGTATGACTCCCAAAGAAAAGGAGCTTACAGCTTATCATGAAGCTGGTCACGCACTGGTAGGCCACATGCTAAAAAATCTAGAACCTATCCGCAAGGTAACTATTATCCCGCGTGGCTTAGCTGGCGGTTACACAAAGCCATTGGTAGAGGATAAGCTTTATCATACCCGCTCATATATTGAAGATACGCTCGCCATGTACATGGGCGGACGTGTCGCCGAAGAACTGGCATTCAACGAAATGTCTACAGGCGCTTCACAAGATATTAAGGAAGCCACTGACTTGGCACGACGCATGGTAACCAACTACGGCATGAGCGATCTGCTCGGTCCGCGAACTTTCGGACAGAAAGAAGAAATGGTATTTTTGGGGCGTGAAATCACTGAGCAGCGCGACTATGGCGACAAGGTCGCCGACCAGATTGATGCCGAAGTCAACCGCATCATCAGCCAAGCCCATGATAAAGCAGAAAAGTTACTGGCAGAAAACCGGGCAAAACTAAATCAGCTGGCAAAAGAGTTGCTGGATAAAGAAACTCTTGAAGGCTCAGAGCTTGATGCCATATTCGGCACCAAAAAAGTGGGTGGCTAAAAACATCTGTTGCTTAAGATATAAACCAATAAGGGGATGGCACTAAATCATCCCCCTTTTGTATGTTTGCAAAACCATTTATTTGTTGCGTTTGACCACATAATCTGCCAATGCCCTAAGCGCCTCAGTCGCAGGTTTATCTGGCAGTTTTACCAAATCGCTGCATGCACGACAGCAGTAATCTTCCGCCAATTTGTAACATTCATCAATGATATCCGAATTGCGCACCATTTCAATAACCTTTTGAATGTTGTTAGCAAGGTTTTCCTTACGCGCAATTGCAATCAACGGATTATCATTCGGATAACGCTGCAACAACTTCTGAGCTGGTAGCGTTACTGTGCCCTGTGCCAGATCAGCCCCTACCGGCTTACCCACATCTTTGGCATTGCCCACAAAATCCAGTATGTCATCTACTATTTGGAAAGCAATGCCTAAGTTATAGCCATAATCATGCAGTATTTGAATAGATTTCTCAGGAGCATGGCTTAATACGCCACCGCTCACGGTAGAAAGCGTAAACAGTGCTGCCGTCTTGGCCGCCACACGCTCAATGTACTGCTCAAATGACTGATCCAGTTTGAAAGAAGCCAGTGCCTGCTTAACCTCGCCGCGGGCAATTACACCCAGCGTCTGCGAAAACATCCCCACTACACGAATATTTCCAGTATGAGCAGCCAACTCACCAGCACGCGCAAAGAGGAAGTCTCCCACCAATATAGCCAAATCAACACCCCACACTGCATTTATAGTGGGATGTCCGCGCCTGCGGTCAGCAGAATCAATAGCGTCATCATGCACCAAGGTCGCAATATGCATTAGTTCGGTAGCAGCTGCCATAGGTTGTAATATTTTGAGATCATAATCATAAAACAACCCAGAGAGCAGTGTAAGAGTAGGGCGCATCACTTTGCCGCCAACTAACACTTGACGTAGCATTTTCTGCATTTCAGGGAATTCTTCATGGCTGTCAACCAATCGGGTAAAAGTAGCTTCCACCTCAGAAAGCCCGGGCTGTACAAGCGCATATACCTGACTAAGTTCCACTTCTCGTTTCCTTTTCTAGATTGGGCTAAAACCCATGCGAAGAGTTTCTTCTTCTACAACACTTTCATCTAGCTTAGTAAAAAGCACCTGCGGCGGGTTGAGTTTGCCCCCAGGCTGAGGCATAGTTAACTTCCAGCCATCATCTTCAATTCTACTTGATAACCCCAAATATGCATGTACTTTTTCCGAGCTGAAAGGAATGAACGGATACAGAATAGTTTTGAGTGCCGTAATAACAGCAATAGCCACATACAATGAAGTGGCTGCCGCCTGACGATCATCCTTTATGACTTTCCAAGGAGCCTTTTCATCTAAATAGCGATTGGACTCTTGCGCTAAAGCCATAGCAACGCGTATAGCCTCTTTGAAATGGCACCCAGAGATTAATTTGTCTACCACATCAAAAGTATTCTGTGCCTTATCAAGCAATGCATGGCTTACAGCATCAATCTCGCCATGTTCTGGCACTGCGCCATCAAACCGTGTATAAGTGAAAGTAAGTACGCGTTGCACTAAATTGCCATACGTAGATACCAATTCATCGTTATTACGCCTGACGAATTCACGCCATGAGAAGTCCGTATCTGATGTTTCCGGCATGTTAGCCGAAAGCAGGTAACGCAATGGGTCAGCTTGGTAGCGCTCAAAATAATCCGACACCCACACTGCCAAATTGCGGCTCTTGGAAAACTTCTGTGATTCAATAGTTAAAAATTCATTAGCAGGAACATCATACGGCAAATTCAACCCACCATAGCCCAACAATATAGCTGGCCATACAATGGTATGGAATGGAATGTTATCCTTTCCAATGAAGTAATACCCACGTGCTTCACCATCCCAGAAATGACGCCAAGCTTCAGAATTGCCGGACTTCTGTGCCCATTCCTTGCTAGCAGACAAATATCCAATAACAGCTTCAAACCATACATATAAGCGCTTTCCGTCATATCCGGACAGCGGCAATGGAACACCCCAGTCAATATCGCGAGTGATGGCACGGTCATGCAATCCTTCCTGCAAATAACGTGCAGTAAAATTCTGCACGTTGGCACGCCAGTGCGGTTGAGATTGAACCCATGCCAAAAGCGGTCGTTCAAAAGCAGAAAGTTTTAAAAAGAAATGCTCCGATTCCTTATATATCGGCTGAGTGTCGCATGTTCTGCAGTGTGCTCCTATAAGATCTGAGGGATTCATTGGCTTGCCACACTGCTCACACTGGTCACCACGCGCACCAGTAGACTTACACATCGGGCACGTGCCTTCCACATAACGATCAGGCAGAAAGCGTTTGCATTTATCACACCACGGCTGAGACACGCTCTGTTTGTAGATATAGCCTTGATCCAACAATTTCAGGAAAATCTCTTGCGCAGTTTTCTCGTGGTTGTCAGTGCGTGTAGTAGTGAATAAATCCCAAGAAATACCTAATTTGTCGAAATCTTCTAAGAAAAGCTGATGGTAGCTGCCTGCAACCTCAGCAGGCGTTTTACCTTCAGCTTCAGCGCGGATAGTCACAGGCGTACCATGCTGATCCGAACCTGACACCATTATTACGCAGTTGCCTTTCATGCGATGATAGCGTGCAAATATATCTGCTGGTAAGTAAGCTCCTGCCACATGCCCCAAATGTAGGCGACTGTTGGCATAAGGCCAAGCCACAGCAATCAGGATATGTTCAGTCATATTTCCGTATAAAACCTACGTGGGAATCTAGCATAAATTACGTAAATCGTTAGGGCTTGTCCGCGATAGGCTCAAAAGTAGAACTATCGCTTTCACGCAGAAAAGTGAGTATCATCTCGCCCTTAATTTCCTTGTAGTGGGCATAGCCTTTTTTCTTGGCACACTCTACACAATAGCGCACACTTTTGCCGCCTTTCTCCACCTCTTTACCATCTGCATCTTCGTCCACCATGACATACCGAGCAGGATAAGGTATATGACATTTGCAGATATCGCAATTCACCGTTCCGACAGATAGACAACCTCTTCTCATTTGACTCTCCCTGATATTACTATTTCAATTTAAGCCATTCGCGGTAAAGTTCGCGACGCGGAATTCCTGTTTCATGATGTAGCTGTGACATTGCTTCTTTAGTTGATATTCCGCTTCGCTTCAATTGTCCCATGCGGAAAACAGCATCACCTACATCTACAACCATCATTTTCTCTGTACAGCCATCAATGATAATAGTAAATTCTCCCCTGGGCTGTACAAAATGCGTAATAGAATCTTCCACTGTGCCACGAAATACCTCTTCATGCAACTTGGTAAGCTCACGGCAAACAGCCACCCGGCGATTTCCCAATACCGATAGTATATCATGTAACGCCACTAGTAGGCGATGTGGAGTCTCATATGCAGCCAGCGTCACTTTTTCATGCGCGACCGATTCCAGCAAACGCTTGCGCTCACCTGTCTTACGCGGCAAAAATCCAAGATAATGGCAGGCATCAGTAGGCAACCCGGAAACAGCCAGTGCCGAAATGAAAGCAGAAGCTCCAGGTAGCGGCACCACTTTAAAACCACGTTGCTGTGCCGCCACTACCAATTCATAACCAGGGTCTGAAATAGCAGGCATACCAGCTTCAGAAACCAGCGCAATATCCCCTGCTTCCAACTTATTTAACAAATAACTAAGCTTGCTCTGCTTATTATGCTCAAAATAGCTGGTAAGAGGCGTCTGGATATCATAATGCTTCAATAAGTGCGCCGTAGTCCGCGTATCTTCAGAAGCAATAAGTGAAACATCTTTCAGCACACGTAAAGCTCGTAATGTTATATCTTCCAAATTACCGATTGGAGTAGCTACAATGTAGAGGATAGACATTATGTCAAAGATTATAGCATGGACAAACAGATTGCAAAATTTATTACAAAAACCTCTTGCTTTTTCCTACATTAACTTTACACCAATCTACATAAAATCAGTCTTGACTGCTATTCCGCCTTTTGATATGCTTCCTTTTCAAGGAGGGCACCCTCATGGCAAAACCCACATTTAGAGAGTTACGCCACGCATATGGTTTCGACGAGGTCGCTATCGTCCCCGGAGATATTACCATCAATCCTGACCAAACCGATATTAGCTACTCAATAGGAAATATCCGGTTTGAAATTCCCATAATCGCCTCCGCTATGGATGGAGTCACCGATGTCGACTTCGCAATACGTATGAGCAAACTTGGCGGATTAGCTGTACTCAACTTAGAAGGCATTCAGACACGTTATGACAACCCCTCTGAAATCCTATCTCAAATTGCCAAAGCACCTGAAACAGAAGTAACAGCACTAATGCAGAAGGTATATGCTGAACCTATCCGTGACGAGCTTATTGCTGAACGCATCAAGCAAATCAAAGCTGGCGGTGGTGTGTGCGCCGTTTCCGTTGCACCAGCCAACACTAAAAAATTTGTAAAAACCATTGTGGATGCCGGCGCCGATATACTAGTGGTGGCATCAACCGTCACCAGTGCCCACCATGTTTCCAAAAGCACCCATGGGCTGGTATTTGAAGAGCTTGTGCAGCAAGTGCCTATCCCTGTAGTAGTAGGAAACTGCGTTAGCTACAGTGCTTGTATCGCCCTAATGCGTACTGGCGTAGCCGCTGTGCTTGTAGGTGTCGGACCCGGTGCTGCCTGTACATCTCGTGAAGTACTTGGTATCGGTGTACCCCAAATCACAGCCACCATGGACTGTGCACAAGCACGAGATGATTACTTCAATGAATCCAAACGCTACGTGCCAATCATAACCGACGGCGGTTTCCGCAAGGGCGGCGATGTATGCAAAGCTATGGCTGCTGGTGCAGACGCAGTCATGCTGGGCTCCATATTCGCTCAAGCCGAAGGAGCACCAGGTTACGGCTGCCACTGGGGGATGGCCAATCCTCACGCATCATTGCCGCGTGGCACGCGCATCAAAGTCGGTATCACTGGAACACTGGAACAGATACTTTTCGGCCCCACATCACTGACCCACGGCAGTCAAAATTTCGTAGGTGCCTTGCAAAACTGCATGGGAGTCTGCGGCGCAGCCAATATCGCCGAATTCCATAAGACAGAAATGGTAATAGCACCTTCCATCATTACAGAAGGCAAGTTCTATCAAATGTCTCGTCCAACTATTTAGTTCAATCTCTATTTGTGAAAAAGGCGGCACCAAAAATACCGCCTTTTTCACTTTTTGAGCTACGCTAGATAAGTTCCTCCAAAGAAAATACTTTTATTTGATAATACAACCGCCCCACTCAACAACTGTAAAGCCTGTTCTGGTGAATGGATTCATAGTCTGCTCTTCTACCTCAACCGGTTTATCAAGCGGCTTAACCGCCATGAATACCCTCAACACACTGTCAGGGGAGGGAGTGATAATAAGCTCGGCAGTATCAGTATAAGCCTTATCTTGGAAAGTAATCAGGTTATACGCATTATTCTGCATCTGAGGCAGCCAA
>WQTJ01000111.1 GCA_009786345.1 Dehalococcoidia bacterium
CCATGGGGCCGCATCCATTCCCTACGATTGTGCGCGACTTCCAATCTGTAATCGGCCGCGAAATAAAATCGCAATTACTAGCCATAGAAAGCAGACTGCCTGATACTGTAATCGCCTGTGTCGGCGGCGGAAGCAATGCTATAGGATCGTTTTACGAATTTTTAGGCGATAGTGGTGTTAACCTAATAGGCTGTGAAGCCGCCGGAAAAGGTGTGGACACACCGTATAATGCCGCTACCATGGCAAATGGGTCTGTCGGGGTTTTCCATGGCATGAAGTCGTATTTCTGTCAGGACAAGTTTGGGCAGATTGCGTCTGTGTATTCGATTTCTGCAGGTTTGGATTATCCCGGTGTTGGACCGGAACACGCGAATCTATTTGATTGCGGGCGTGCTAAGTATGTCTCTATCACTGATAACGAGGCGGTTGGTGCAGTGGAATACCTCGCGAGAAGTGAAGGAATTATTCCTGCAATCGAAAGCGCGCATGCCCTAGCATACGCTATAAAATACGCTCCAAAGCTGGACAAAAATAAAATAATAGTTGTAACTCTTTCAGGACGCGGAGATAAAGATATGGCTGCTATTGCCAGATATAAGGGGAGGAATATCCATGACTAGAATTCAAGAGGCGTTTTCTTCAGGGAAAGCGTTTATTCCGTTTATTACTGGTGGCGATCCGGATATGGAAACAACAGAGAAGCTGTTATATACACTTTACGAAGCAGGTGCCGAAATAATTGAGATAGGGATTCCATTTTCCGACCCGATTGCCGAAGGCTCTGTTATAGAAGCAGCGGATAACCGTGCGCTTAAGGAAGGATTTACTGTGGATAAGCTCTTTGCGCTTGTATCTCGCATTAGATCAGATATACCAGTGCCGCTTTTATTTATGACATATTACAACCCTGTGTTTGTATACGGCATCTCAAAATTCACAGAGCGCTGTGCCAACTGCGGCTTGGATGGATTGATTGTGCCCGACCTTCCATTCGAAGAGAGAGAAGAATTTCTCAGCCCATGTATGTCACGTGGGCTTGATCTCATATCTCTTATTGCACCCACTTCCGGAGTAAGGATAGCCAAAATCGCCAAAAATTCCAGCGGTTTCCTATATTGCGTCTCATCACTTGGTGTCACAGGGGAACGGCATGACATTGGAAATAGTGCCTGCAATATGATTACTCAGGTAAAGTGTGCGGCAGACATTCCCTGCGCAGTTGGATTTGGTATCTCAACACCTGAGCAGGCACGTGATGTTGCTGCTTTTGCCGATGGTGTTATCGTAGGAAGTGCCATAGTCAGGATTGTCGCAGAACATGGTCGCAATTGCGTAGAGCCGGTATATCAATTTGCAAAGCAAATAAAACAAGCTATTACAAGCTAAAAGGAGATAACGAAAATGTATAAGGAAATTCTGGGTAAAATCACTGCCGGTAAAGAACTTACAGAGACTGAGATTTCTGAACTGATCTCTGCTATAAATGCGGGGACAGTAAGCGATATACAAATAGCTGGTTTTCAGGTGGCCTTGCTGATGAAAGGTGCGTCCTTAAAAGAAACTTCGTTTATTGCCAAAGCTATGAGGGATAACTGTGTCCAACTCAAGCCTAAGGTGTTGGGTGAATTGATGGATACATGTGGTACCGGCGGTGGCCTTTCCACATTCAATATATCAACTGCCACGGCGCTTGTTGCTGCAGCAGCCGGTATTTTAATCGCCAAACATGGCAGCCGTTCCATAGCCAGCCTTTCCGGAAGTGCTGACGTGCTTGAGGCTCTTGGCGTTAATATCAGCTTGCAGCCGTATGAAGTGGAGAAAATGATCGAGGAGATTGGAATAGCCTTTTTATATGCTCCGCTTTTTCATCCGGTAATGGGAAAGGTGTTGCCGCCCGAGCAGGATTTAGGCATTAAAACGATATTTTACTCCATCATTGGTCCTTTGATTAACCCGGCTTTCGCACCGAGACATTTGCTGGGAGTATACAAGCCGGAATTGCTTGATATTGTCACATATGTGGCAAAAGAGCTGGGCTACACAAACGCAATGTTTGTTCATGGGTTGGATGGGCTGGACGAAATATCGCTGCTTGGAAAAACACGGATTAATCATTTAAAAGACGGCGAAATAACCACATTTGAAGTGGCACCAGAGGACTTTGGTCTTGCCAGATGCACTCTTTCGGATATCAAGACAGGCACGCCTGCTGAAAATGCTGAGACGATAAGAGGAGTATTCTCCGGAAAGATAACAGGTGCAAAACGCGATGCCATTCTAATAAATGCTGCTGGTGCACTGACCGTCGGCGGCAAAGCCGATGATTTTAAAGAAGGCTTGTGCCTAGCCGGTGACATCATTGGGAGCGGTGCGGCTACTAAAAAGCTGAATGAACTTAGAGAAATGTCCAATAGCTTTGGAAAAAGCAAATGAATACCATGTTTCTAGGTGCATTTTCCAAAGCCATAGCTTCAGAAAATGCGATGGGATTTGCTGCCGTAATACCTGACATAAAATGTTTTTCGCCAGAAAAAGGAGAGTTGCTGCATGGGCGTGACCCTGTTGAAATGGCAAGATGCTTTGTTTCCTATGGTGCACCTGTGCTATCAGTTGTAACTGAGAAAGAACATTTCGGCGGCAGTCAGGAACTGCTGCATGCAATTACAAATGCTGTGACAGTACCAGTTTTGCGGAAAGACTTTATTACAAGTGAGAGTATGCTTAAAGACACAGTGACGCTTGGCGCTTCAGCTGTTTTGCTGATATGTGCTATCACAGATAACAAAACTTTGGCAGCTCTATACAACAAAGCGTTGGAACGGGGACTTGAGCCTTTGGTGGAAGTGCATACAGAGCAAGAGATGGAGTTTGCCATCAAGCTTAAAGCATGCCTTATTGGTGTAAATAATCGAGATATTAGGAGGCTTGAACGCGATAATGGCAGATCTGATCAGACAGTGGCGCTTGCAGCAAATGTGCCCAATGGTACGCTGCTTATTAGCGAAAGCGGTATCTTGTCACCAAGTGATGCAAAACTGGCCGTGTCAGCTGGGGCGGATGCGATTCTGGTAGGAACAGCACTGTGGCAGGCAGATGACGTAGAGACAGTATATCATTCTCTTCGCGTTGAAAGAGGAAACAAGTGCGTCCAATTGTAAAAATTTGCGGCTTAATGAATGCGCAGGACGCGCGCATGTGTGTGCGTTATGGTGCGGATATAGTTGGATTTGTTGTTGATTATCCTCGCCCGGTTCCTTGGAATATTAGCATTGAATGCGCAAGAGAACTCATAGTAGCTACTCCAAAACCTGCACAAACTTGCATAGTTACGGGCGGTTCACTGGATAAGATACTCCATATTACCATGGAAGCTAAGCCTGATTATATCCAGCTCCACAGCACAGAAACACTTGAAGAGACTTCACTAATCGTACGTGAACTTGCAGAATGCGACGTAAAAGTCATAAAAACGATCTTCCCTCATATGCCTGATTTAGAAAAAAGCGCAGTTGATTTTTGTGCGGCTGGTGTTTTTGCCTTACTTTTTGATCCGCGTACGCCTGATAATGCAATTGGCAGTGGCTTAACCGATATTCCTGCATTTGTAAAGATTAAACATGCAGTAAACTGTCCGGTCATCTTTGCCGGCGGAATTACTCCTGATAATGTATGCGATATTGTCTTAAAAACAAAGGCTCAGGCCATTGATCTGATGACTGGCGTAGAACGGAAATGCGGCATTAAAGATGAAGAAAAAGTTGCAACGCTTTTTAGTGCGCTACAAGATAGATAAAATATTACATCTTTCAGCGTATCTTTTAAATTCTCCTGAAATTGGTTTTTGATATGTTGCAAATTTTGTATGGAATTTTGTACGTTTTATGGTTACAATAAACTTACAATATCTGGTAGGGAGACTTCTATGAATACGCAACTATTTCCGCAAATCCGGCCTTTGTCGGATCTGCGCTCGAGCATCGGTGAAATCCCTGCGTTTGTAGACAACCAGCAGACGCCAGTGATCTTTACGAAACACGGGCGCGGCAAATATGTCTTCATAAGCATGGAAGAGTACAGTGAGCTTGTATCACGCAGAGAGCTGTACCATCTCCTTGATGACGGATTGGATGATATCGCTAATGGACGCACGCAGGAGTTTAGCGCGGCCATGAAAGAAATCAGTAGGAAAGCCTCAGATGAGTGCGTATCGAATTGAAATCGCATATAAGGCAATGCTGGACACGTGTGAAATACATGCTATATATCACGCAATCTAAGCGAGCCGAATATTGTTGACAGGTTACTGGATAAAATAGAAGCCTCGATTGAAACTCTAAAAATATGCCGCTTATGCATGCGATTGAGAGAAATGAGCAGTTAAAGCTGAGAAATTTACGTTAACTCATTGTGGATAACTAACTTGTTTTCTATACTGTAAGCCCAAAAACTGCAACCATCTCTATCGTCAGGGTGGTATACGGACGCCGTGATTGGCTGAACATGATGTAGCTGCATTGCTCAGTACTTGTAAATTATAAAAATGGGAGATCAACCAAATGTCTGAACGATTTGTTTCAAGCAATAAAAAGGGTGCTTTGGAAGGCACTAAAATCATAACCGATACCAAGACGGGGGTGCAATATTTGTTTGCCTTCTCAGGTTATGCCGGTGGCTTAACCATACTTGTGGATAAAGATGGCAAACCGCTGGTGGACGAGAGTAAAATGAGCTATATAGATTAGGTTTTTAAATGATACAGTGCCAGCACTGCTACCCAATCGCTCATCCGCGCGATGTTGTAGTGGCAAATTATCCTATTAATAACATTGCATGAGCTTTAAAATTTATGAACGTTGGTGTTTTACAGTTTCATTTGCGCCTGCCTGAAAACTTGTCCCTTAAGGGTAAGAGACAAGAGCTTAAGTCCATCATTGCCCAGCTGCGCAATCACTTCAATGTCTCAGCGGCAGAAGTATCGGATAATGATCTGTGGCAATTGGCGACTATTGCTGTGTGCGTAGTATCAAATGATCAGCGTTTTTCCAACGAGGTGTTGTCTAAAGCTGTGAATTTAGTTGAGAGCGGACGCTTTGACGTAGAATTACTAAACTACGAAATAGAGATTATCTCCTTGTAAGGCCATGCTGGATACAGCTGATTTTATAATACGCCTTAAACACCAGAATTTTTACGATGGACAGATTATTCATAATCAAGATATCCTGCCGCGCTCTGCTCGCTATGGCAGGCTTGAATCTCCTCTTTCCTATGTACTGGATGAAGTGCTGTCACGGCATCGCTTAGGGCCGCTTTATACTCACCAGACACAAGCTATCAATCTCATACGCACCGGCAAAAATGTCGTGGTGTCGACATCTTCGGCTTCAGGTAAGAGTATGTGCTATAACCTGCCTGTTATGCAGACGGCTTTGGATGACCGCCGTGCCTGTGCCATCTATCTATTTCCTGCAAAAGCCTTAGCGCAGGACCAACTGGACAAAATTAAACATTTATTTTCACCGTGCGTGCTGTGTGCCGATGAGTTTGATACATTTGATGGGGATACGCCAAGTCATGCCCGACATGCCATACGCAGCCATGCGCGCCTTATTCTAACAAACCCTGATATGCTGCACGTAAGTATGCTGCCAAATCATAACTCTTGGGCCCGCTTTTGGCGTAACTTGCGCTATGTGGTAGTGGATGAAGCGCATGCATATCGCGGTGTTTTTGGCTCGCATGTGGCATTGGTTTTGCGGCGTTTGCGCAGGTTATGCGATGCTTATGGTTCTTCCCCGCAGTTTATCCTCTGTTCTGCTACAATCGACAATCCGGCTGAGCACGCAACAAATCTGACAGGGCTGCCTTTTACGTTAGTAGACGATGACGGCTCTCCCAAAGGAGGAAAGGATTTCATATTTTGGAACCCGCCGCTTGTAGATTCAGTAACAGGCAAGCGGCGCAGTGCTAATGCTGAGGCGGCTGATTTGTCATCGCAACTAATATCAGAGGGTATTCGTTCTATCTGCTTTGCACGTACACGCAGGCTTTCCGAACTTTTAGCCAATTATATACGGGATCGCCTAATTGATGTTGCTCCTGATTATGCTTCCCGAGTTAAGACATACCGCGCTGGTTACTTGGCAGATGTGCGCCGTCAAATTGAACGAGAGCTTGCCTGCGGAGAATTGATAGGGGTAGTGGCTACCAATGCTATGGAATTGGGTATAGACATAGGAGATTTGGATGCTACGGTGCTTACAGGCTATCCGGGAACTATCTCAAGCACTTGGCAGCAGGCAGGACGCAGCGGGAGACGTGATACGCGTTCTTTTTCTTTTCTTATTGGGTTGGATAACCCCTTAGACCAGTATCTTATGCGCCAGCCGCACTTTTTCTTTGAGCATAACTTTGAAAATGCATTGGTTAATCCTGCTAATCACTATATCTTGTGCGCGCATTTGCTTTGTGCTGCATGGGAGTTGGCTCTCACGCCACAGGATGCTCAATATTTTGGAGAGGTTATGCGCTCCAAGGTTATGGCTTTGGCGGCGCAAGGCTTGCTTAAAGAACGGCGCGGACGTTTTTTTCTTTCCACTGCGTTGTCTTATCCTGCTGGTGACGTGAATATCCGCACTGCGTCAGGTGACCATTTCTCACTGATAGATGCGCGAAACGGCAAGCTGCTTGAAACACTTGAGCTTTCACATGCTTTCATGCAGGCACATCTGGGTGCAGTTTATTTACACCAAGGCGAAAGCTATAAGGTTACAGAGTTTGATCTTAGCGGTAAGGTTATTAAAGCTGAACCCTGCGCAAATAACTACTATACCGTTGCCAAAGATCTGACTGACGTACGCATACTCTCCACACATAAGGAAAAAGCTTTCGGTACACTCAAAGTGTACCTTGGGGAAGTTAAGGTCAGTATGGATGTGGTGAGTTATAAGAAAAAGAAACATTTCACCGAAGAAGCATTGGGGGAAGAGCCGCTAAGTCTTCCTACTCAGTGCTTCAGCACAGTTGCACTTTGGTTTGACCTGCCGCATGAGGCTGTGAATAACATTACTGCAGAAGGATTGGATTTCCTTGGAGGCATACATGGCATGGAACATGCTGCCATTGGGTTGCTGCCGCTTTTTGCTATGTGTGATAGGAATGATATCGGAGGACTCTCAACGCCGCTACATCCAGATACTGGCAAACCGCAAATATTTATCTATGATGCATATCCTGGCGGTGTGGGTATTGCGGAAAAAGGCTTTGAGATTATACGGGAGTTATGGCAGGCTACGCGGGCAGCTATTGCTGAGTGTCCCTGCTATGATGGCTGTCCGTCATGTATTCAATCTCCCAAGTGCGGCAATAACAACAAGCCATTGGATAAGCAAGCGGCGCGCATACTGCTGGATGGCTTGCTTGGTGTTTCTAAGCTTGTGTAGCTAAAAGTGCTGAGGGTAAGCCATCTAGTGTATAATTAACCAATTTCTATTTCTATTAATTTCAATATGCAATGGAGCGAGCATGAATGCCATAGAAATTAATGTCAGCCCTGTTTTGTTTCGCATAGGCAGTTTGGAAGTGCGGTGGTATGGTGCCATGATGGTGCTGGCCATTGCCGTACTAATTTTTTGGGTTTATATGCAAATAAGGCGTGGTGCCAAAATTACATATGATGATTTGCTTGGCGGAGCCATAGTAGGCATCCCATCCGGCATGGTTTTCGCTCGTTTGCTGCATGTCTTTGATGGAACTGAAAATATTCGTCATTATTTTTCTAATCCGATAAGCATCTTTGGGGGCAGTGGCCTTACGGTCTACGGGGCTATATTGGGTGCGGCACTTGGCGTTTGGATTTACAGTCGTTTCAAAAAACTTAATTATGCATACTTAGTTGATGTAATAACTCCTGGCGTAATCATGGCGCAGGCGCTAGGACGTGTAGGCTGTCTTTTCAATGGCTGTTGCTATGGTAATGAAGGTAGCCATTTTAATATCATATATACCCACCCTGAGTCTTACGCTCCTCTAAATCAAGCTTTCCAGCCGACGCAGGTTTACGAGATTTTGTTTCTTATGGCACTGCTTGCTTTCATTATGATTTTCCGCAGAAAGTTTAAGCCTGCTGGTGTGCAGTTTATGGTTTACCTTGGCACGTACTCGTTGTGGCGATTTGCTATTGGCTTTCAGCGCGAGGGCGGGACGCCGTGGGTGTTTGGTTTGGTAGAGGCTCAGATTATAGGAATTATTGCGGCGGTTATCTGCTTCGGTGGGATTAGCTTCTTGCTGTATCGTATGTCAAAACAACCAACAAAAACTGATGCAGATGCTGGAATTTGCCCTGAAAACACTGAAAACGAATAGTTAGGTTGTTGCCAGTTGCAATTGATGCAACAGTTAGCTGATTACTCGGTTGTTAATGGCGCTGTCGAAAAGTTCGGCTGCGCGGAATGAACTTCTCACCAGCGGTGCAGAAGCTATACCTTTAAATCCCTCATCCAGTCCGATTTTTTCGTACTCGGCGAATTTTTCCGGTGTGATAAAGTCTACGACTGGGTGATGTGCTTGTGAAGGTGCTAAGTATTGCCCCAGCGCCAATAGTTCACAACCGGCTTGTCTGAGGTCGTGCATAGCATCAATTACCTCGTTTTGTTTTTCTCCAAGCCCAAGCATAAGCCCGGATTTGGTGACCATGTTGGGATTCAACTCTTTGGCTGTTCTGAGCACGTCTAGCGAGCGTTGGTAGCAAGCCATATGCCTTATAAATGGATAAAGACGCGGCACTGTTTCCAGATTATGTGCGAATACTTCAGGAGATGCTTCAACGGCGGTTTTTATTGATTCTTTGTTGCCGTTAAAGTCCGATACCAGCACTTCAACACGCAGCTTGGGGATTGTTGTATGCAATATCCTCACTGTCTTGGCAAAATGTGCGGCACCCCCGTCTGGTAGGTCATCACGTGTGACGCATGTGATGACCACATAATTAAGCCCAAGTTGCCTGCCTGCTTCGGCTATGCGTTGCGGTTCGTCATCGTCAAGTGGTAAGGGGATCCCCTTGCTCACTGCACAGAAAGTGCAGTTGCGCGTGCAAACATCTCCCATAATTATGAAGGTGGCAGTGCCTGCACGGAAACACTGTCCGATGTTAGGGCAATGAGCTCCCTCGCATACAGTATGCAACTTAAGGTCTGCTAGCAGCTGTTCTACGCGGCGCATTTCTCCTGCACGCGGCAGTTGCTGTTTAAACCAAACTGGCAGTCTTTGATTCAACGATGGCTCCTGATAACTTTAAGTGAGCTTTGTCCCAAAACACTTTTGGTCAAGCTGGTTCTTTGATATGGGGTTCAGATTAAAGTTAAAGATTTCGGCGAAAGCCTGCTCAACTTTAGGTAGTACTTCTGTTATGGAGACAGCATGCCACAGTTCGGCTTCAAGAGAAGTCGCCTGACATCCTTCAATCCCGCATAGGTTAATGACGTTGAATGCAGTAAGATCTGGGTTCACATTTAAAGACAATCCATGCGTGCTGATGTGTTGCCTCATCCTTAACCCGATAGCGGCTATTTGCTTGCCATATACCCATACACCAGGGTGATCTGAATCGCTCTCCGCAGGGATGCCGTAGCTTCTGATGATGTTTATTGCTATCTCCTGCATTTTTGCGATGTAGTTACGCGGCCCTATCTGGCGCACATTAATGATAGGGTGAATAACAAGTTGCCCTGGGCAGTTAAAAGTAGCATCACCGCCTCTGTCTGAGTTGTAGTATTCTATTCCTTGGTGTGTTAGTTCCTCTTTTGACAGCAACACATTCTTGATATTGCCGAACCTGCCTAAGGTAACTGTAGGAGGGTGTTCAAGGATAAGTAGTATATCGCCAGTCTTTTCTTCATGGTACAACTTGAGTAAGGCGTGCTCATAGCGTATGGCTTCAGGGAATGAAATCAACCCCAGCCGGCACACTTGGCAATGGTTGTTTTTGGTATCCGCCATCTCAATTTAATAATATATGAACTTTGATTTTGATATTAAAATCGGTCCTTGATACTCTTGCGTGTGAATACGCGTTTCCAGCTGCCGCCTTTGCGGCGCATTTCAAACAGGCGCGGGATGTATTTTATAAATGGCATCAGCACGACTAATATAGAGAATATGACATAACGCCCATTGTTGTATATCAGCCATGAAATAAATGGGAAGCTTACCATGGCTATCCCATAGCTGATAGTTGGTACGCGGGTGATGGCAAGCAGTACTGCGAAGACGCAAATGCCGATAGGCCAGCCCCACGGGATAAAATATAGCACAGCGCCGATGGCTGTGGCTCCTCCCTTGCCTCCCTTAAACTTCAGCCAGACGGGGTAGTTGTGCCCCAGTACTGCTATCGCCCCGGCGGCCATTTCAATGTATATCCACCAGTCAGGAGTAGCACTGAGAGTTTTACTCAGCAAGTGTGCTAATGCCACTGCTGCAAGGCCTTTGCCAATATCGCATATGAGGACAATGACGCCATATATGAAGCCTAAGTTATAGATACTGTTCATAGCTCCCATGTTATGGCTTCCGACAGTACGTATGTCTAATCCCTTGCGCAGTTGCCCCATGACGTAGGCACTGGGCAGTGAGCCTAATAAATAGGCTGCTATTATGGCGATGACGATAGCCAATGGTTGGCTCATAGTTTAATTATTCTCCTTATACCAATTTAATGCCACGGCTTCTGACGGAGCGAAGTCTATGACGTTTAAACGAAGTTTAGCACCCCCGTTCCATTCATCGAGTTTGAGATTATATACTATATCCAGAAGTCCTTTCACTTCACTGCTGCGCTCCCCCATGTTGAAAGCTACTGCATCCCATATACTGTCACCGTGTTTCAATTTAAGGCGCAAGTGTATGCCTCCGGTCCCCATATTGCGAAAGTCGATAACATTTACGCTCTGGCTCAAGAGCACAGGTGCCGGGTTGCCCATGCCGAATGGCTCCAGCTTGTGTATTTGGTCAAATACTTCTCTGCTTATTTCGTGCAGTTGTACGGCAGCATCAATATCTATCTGCGGGCGTAAATCAAGCCCTTTCAGGTGCTTACATGCAATTTCGTGCAGCCGTGCTTCAAAGAGTGATAAGTTTTCAGATGATACGGCAAAACCGGCGGCTTGAGCATGCCCGCCAAAACGTGTTAGCAGATCGGCGCATTGGGAGATTGCTTCAGTGATATTGAACTCTGGAATGCTGCGGCAGCTGCCGTAGCACATATCTTTGCCTGTTTGCACTACGATGGCAGGGTGGTAGTATTCTTCACATAATCTGCCTGCTACCAAGCCAATGATACCTCTTGCGCCGCTATCATCGCGTATGAAAAGCAATGGAGTAAGGTCTTGTGACGTTACTTGTTCATGGGCACGGCTTAAAGCGGAACTGGTAAGACGCTGCCGTTCGCTGTTCTGCGCCACCATATTAGCAGCCAGTTCGCATGCTTTTTCATATGAATCTGTAACTAGCAGTTCATATGCGGAGATAGCGTGTTCTAATCGTCCGGCGGCGTTGAGACGAGGAGCCAGCCCGAAAGATATATCTTGGGTGTCCATGTTTTCTAATTTGATGGAAGATAGTGCAGCTAGTTCCAGCAGCCCATAACGTGCGGTGGTTCTTAATTTCTCCAGCCCTGCTTTCACGAAGTAGCGATTTTCATCTGTTAAGGGCATCATATCTGCCACTGTGCCGAGAGCTACCAAATCTAAGAATTGTTCTGTTTCGTTTTCCCGTCCTAGTCCATTATATAGTGCCTGTAGCACCTTATATGCAACGCCGACCCCTGCCAGCTCCTTAAATGGGTAGTGCGCACCATTTAGTTTGGGATTTATTATAGCTATAGCGGATGGCAGCACGTCTGGTGGTATATGGTGGTCTGTGATTATTAAATCCAGCGGAGGCATGCGTGAACTGTGACATTCTTGCGTTTGCACTATACCGGTGATGCCGCAATCAACGGTTATGACCAAGGTGGCACCGTGTTTGCTTAGTTCAGCCAAAGCTGATATGTTAAGACCATGGCCTTCATGCAAGCGATGCGGTATATAAGGTATGACGCATCCGCCAAGGTTTTCCAGCCCTTTTGCCAAAACTGCTGTAGCACTGATGCCGTCCACATCAAAATCGCCATATATAGCAATTTTCTCACCGCGCAGGATGGCTTTCTGAATGCGTGATACAGCTTTATCTATATCCGGCATCAGCCATGGATCTCCGCACAAGCGTTTATCTGTGCTGAAAAAAGACTCAGCTTTTGTGATTTGATCTAATCCTCTGTTAAATAGCAATTGTGCTACTAGCGGTGCATAGGTATCCTTAAGAGCATGCCTTTCAGGCAGTTGTGGCAAAAGATTCCAACGGCTGCGACTCAAGAGTTTACTCCGTTAAAACGCCCTATGATGAGTGTTGAATTGTGTCCGCCGAATCCGAAGGCATTGGTAAGGGCAAGGTTTACTTTATGATGGCGTGCTTGGTTTGGAACATAGTCTAGGTCACAGTCAGGATCTGGATTGTGCAAGTTAATGGTTGGCGGAATAACACTTTCGTTGACTACCAGCGCACAGAATGCTGCTTCTGCTGCACCGGCAGCACCAAGAAGGTGTCCTGTCATGGATTTAGTAGAACTTACTGGGATTTTGTATGCGTAATTCCCAAAGACACTCTTGATAGCGCGTGTTTCCATCTTATCGTTAAGTTGCGTAGATGTGCCGTGGGCGTTGATATAGTCTATCTGTTCCGGTGCTAAGTGGGCGAGTTCAAGAGCTCGCTGCATGGAGCGTATGCCTCCGGCTCCGCTTTCAATAGGCTTTGTCATATGATAAGCATCGGCACTGGCACCGTATGATACAACCTCGGCTAAGATGTGAGCCCCGCGTTGTTGAGCGTGACCTAAGCTTTCCAGTAACAATACTGCTGCGCCTTCGCTCATGACGAAGCCATCGCGTGCGGCATCAAAAGGGCGTGAGGCTGTACTTGGGGCGTCATTGCGCGTTGAAAGACCTTTGAGTGCGTTGAACCCGGCTATACCTAAAGGGTTGATAGAAGCTTCTGCTCCTCCGGCAAATATAGCAGAAATGCCACCGCGCTTAATCGTTTCAAAAGCG
>WQTJ01000112.1 GCA_009786345.1 Dehalococcoidia bacterium
CTGAACATAGTCCATCGCCGGAAAAAGAATCTGAACTGAGGTTGACGATGCCCATGATGAAAGTGCGTGCGCCCCAGTGAAAGAGCCTGCCGCGACATACTAAGGGTTTTTGTTGAGTGTTCAAAAGTATTCCTTGAATTGATTTTATTTTATCTTTTAATATGGATCAGGGCAAACTGTTGTGTACAATATATTGTAACATTTGCTTGGCCTATGGTATTATGTCGGCAGGCGAATATGACCACAGAGAAAGATAAAGCACTTGAGCTAGCCATTGACCAGATTGAGAAGCAGTTTGGTCATGGCGCTATAATGCGTTTTGGTGACAGCAATGCACCGTCTCAGATAGCAGTTATTCCCAGTGGATCGATAGCACTGGATATAGCGCTGGGTGTTGGCGGAATTCCGCGCGGTCGCATAACCGAAATCTATGGCCCTGAGAGTTCTGGTAAAACCACTTTGGCTCAGCACATTATTGCTGAGGCGCAGAAGCTGGGAGGCAAAGCGGCGTACATTGATGTGGAGCATGCTATTGATCCTAGTTATGCCAAAATATGCGGCGTCAATCTGAATGACCTGCTTATCTCACAACCTGATACAGGAGAGGAAGCTCTCGAAATCTGCGAGGCGCTAGTGCGTTCAAATGCTATTGATGTCATAGTGATTGATAGCGTTGCAGCGCTGGTGCCCCGTGCTGAAATTGAAGGTGATATGGGCGATGCTCATGTGGGGTTGCAGGCGCGCTTGATGTCGCAGGCCTTGCGTAAGCTGACTGCTACCATTGGACGCACTGGGACGGCTGTAATTTTTATCAACCAGCTAAGAGAGAAAGTAGGCATCATTTTCGGTAATCCGGAGGTGACACCCGGAGGGCGTGCACTTAAGTTTTACAGCTCGGTGCGTATTGATTTGCGCAAAACTGAAACTCTCAAGCAGAGCGATAAGGCTATCGGAACGCGTGTTAAGGCTAAAATCGTCAAGAACAAGGTAGCACCTCCTTTCCGTGTGGCTGAGTTTGACATCATGTTCTCTTGCGGAATCAGCCGTGAAGGCGATTTGGTGGACTTGGGGGTTAAGCTGGATGTGGTAAAGAAAGCCGGAGCTTTCTTCTCTTTTGGTGACGTTCGCTTGGGACAAGGCAGAGAGAGCGCTAGAAATTACCTGAAGCAAAATCCTGAAATAGCTCAGGAACTTGAGCAGAAGGTAAGAGCTGCAGCTGTCACCGCCAGCAACGTCGGTTTTGCCGAAAGTGAATGATCAGACGTGCCTCTGTTGAAAACAGGGGAGAGCTTTTGATCCGTGATTAATGCTGGGGTGGTTAAGCTGAGGCTGTGGTGCCTCAGCTTATTTTGTTTTTAGAGGGTTATGTGGCAGTTATAACGCGTTTAATCGGCAGCAAGGGTCGCACTCCTAAAGTGAAAGTTTATTTAGATGGCCAGTTTGCTTTCAGTTTGGAGCCTGTTGTGGCGTTGGAAGCTGGATTGCGTCCTAAGCGCGAGTTAAGTGCTGATCAACAGAAAGAACTGGAGTATGCGAATAAGCTGCGTTTGGCGCTTTCTGCTGCTGAGCGGCTGATATCTTTCCGCCCGCGTAGCGAGGCGGAGTTGCGCCAAAATTTAGTGCGAAAAGGCTTTGCCAATGATGTTATAATGCAGGCGCTGGATCGTTTGCGCCAGAGCGGACTTATTGATGACGTTGCATTTGCGCGCTATTGGGCGGAAAACCGGGCGGCATTCCGTCCGCGCGGACAGCGTTTGGTTCAGTCGGAATTGCGCCACAAAGGTGTGGCATTGGAAGTTGCTCAGGATGCGACTGCTGAAATGGATGATGCCGAGAGTGCTTATGTGGCAGGGTTGAAGAAGGCGCGACTGTTGCACGGGTGCGATTATAATGAATTCAGCCGTAAACTCGGAGAGTACCTAAGGCGGCGTGGGTATGGCTATGACGCTGTTAGATTTAGCATCAAGCGGCTGTGGCAGGAAGTGGTTCATAAAGAGAG
Organism: Dehalococcoidia bacterium; assembly: GCA_009786345.1. Taxonomy (GTDB): domain Bacteria; phylum Chloroflexota; class Dehalococcoidia; order Dehalococcoidales; family UBA1222; genus WRNG01. The sequence goes on from WQTJ01000112.1 coordinate 2,000, forward strand.
TAATCTTTTTGAAAATATTGAAGAATAGTCTAATTTGTTCTCCACTAAATATTTCATTAGGGGTGGCAAATGAGAAAGAGAGGTATTGAGATATATGGATGCATTAGCTTATCTTGGTATTGTTGCGAGTTTTGTTATTGGTTTGATATGTGGCGGAATTGCAATTTTGTTTTCGCGCGGCTTTTATGCCAACCGGCAGATTCGTGCAGGGAAGAAACGTGCGGCGCGCATTTTGTCAGAGGCACGCAATGAATCCAAGAGTATTATTGCAGACGCGCGTGTTGAAATCGACAAGAGCCGCACTGCTTCTGAAAATGAAGCCCGCGAACGCCGTGCTGAATTGCAGCGCCATGAAAATCGCTTAGTTCAAAAAGAGTCGCATCTGGACAATAAACTTGAAGAAGTAGAAGTTCGCCATCGTCAGATGGATCAGAAAGAGAAAGAACTCGAAACTACCCGCGAGGGGTTGAAAGAAATCAAGGAAAAGAAACTAAAGGAACTGGAAGCTGTATCGCTCTTATCATGTGATGAAGCCAAGAAAATATTGCTTGATCAAATGTCAGATGAATTGCGTACTGAATCGTCCAGAAGGTTGCGCGAATGGGAGCAGCAATTAAAAGATGAAGCTGATGAGAGAGCACGCGATATTCTCTCTTCGGTTATTCAACGTAATGCCTCTGAGGTAGTTGCAGAAACCACGGCATCTACTGTGCCGCTGCCAAGTGATGAAATGAAAGGCCGCTTGATTGGCCGTGAAGGGCGTAATATACGCGCTTTGGAGCAGGCCACGGGCGTAGATCTTATTATTGACGACACCCCTGAAGCGGTAACCATTTCCAGTTTTGATCCTGTGCGCAGGGAAATCGCACGCCAGGCACTCACTAAGCTTATTCTGGATGGACGCATTCACCCCAGCCGCATTGAGGAATTGGTTAATAAAGCACGTGAAGAGGTGGAAGCTACCATGGTGGCTGCCGGGGAACAAGCTGTATTCCAAGTTGGCGTACACGGTTTGCATCCGGAGCTTATCAAACTTTTGGGACGTCTTAAATATCGCACCAGCTATGGTCAAAATGTACTGGCTCATTCCATAGAAGTAGCTAGCGTTTGCGGTATGATTGCATCTGAACTGGGCGCTAATGTTGTTATTGCTAAAAAAGCCGGGCTTTTGCATGACTTAGGTAAGGCAGTGGACCGTGAAGTGGAAGGTACTCATGCCAGCATCGGTGCCGACTTGGTAAAGCAGTGGGACAAGAGCAAGGATGTGGTACGCGGTGTAGCTGAACATCATCTGGACGTGGTGGATATAAGTGTTTGGGGATTTATTGTTTCGGCTGCTGATGCGATTTCCAGCGCACGCCCCGGTGCTCGCCGCGAAAGTATGGAGAGTTATCTCAAACGACTTAAGAGCCTTGAAGAAATTGCTGATGGGTTTAAGGGTGTGGAGAAAGCATATGCCATTCAGGCCGGACGTGAGGTGCGCATATTGGTCAAGCCTGAGGAAGTGGATGACTTGGAATCCATGAGATTGGCGCGTGATATTGTTAAGAAAATAGAGGAGAGTCTTACCTATCCCGGACAGATTAAAGTTACGGTTATTCGTGAAACTCGTGCCACTGATTTTGCAAAATAGTGTAGCCTATGAAGATACTCTCAATTGGTGATATTATCGGCAAACCTGGGCGGGATGCGGTTAGGACTGTGCTTCCAGCTATAAAGAGCAATTTAAATATTGATATGATTGTGGCCAATGGTGAAAATGTGGCTGGGGGCATTGGCATTACGGCTTCTACTGCTGAGGAATTGCTGCATTGCGGCGTTGATGTTATCACGTCAGGCAATCATATTTGGGCACAGAAAGATATTTATCCGTATCTTGATGGACGTGTGCCTATCATCCGCCCGCTGAATTATCCGCCGGGGGTTCCTGGTAAAGGATATATCACCATTGACAATGTGGCTGTGGTCAATCTTATCGGACGTACTTTTTTTGCAGCCAGCTATGATGATCCTTTTCGTGGTATGGACTTATTGTTGACAGAGCTTTCACCTGATGTAAAAGTAATCATTATTGATTTTCATGCAGAGGCCACTTCGGAGAAAATGGCGCTGGGGCGATATCTTGATGGGCGTGTAAGTGCTGTACTGGGCACACATACGCATGTTGGCACTATTGATGCTCAGGTGTTGCCGGGCGGCACGGCTTTTGTAACAGACATCGGAATGACAGGCCCGCTTAATTCTATAATTGGTGATGACAATCAGGTTGTCTTACAGCGCTTTCTGACACAGATACCACATCGCATGATGGTAGCTAATGAGAGCAAGGTTGTATTTAATGCCATAGTTGTGGAGGTAGATGAACGCAGTGGGCATTCCTTATCCATTGAAAGATTGCAGCGTGTGGTTGACGTATAGTCTTTATGTGTCGATTTTAGGTGCGCTTTCGGCTTAAACCCCCGAAAGTGATTTTGCTATAAAAAGCTCTCGATTAACTGACATAGAGGTAAAAACGGCTGAGTGAAGAATGCTGGAGTAAGTCTTATTTTCAAACAGCACTACCCCGAAGCGCTTACCCTTATCATCGGTAGCGAAAATCTTGGTTTGGAAAACTTCTTATTGGGCAAACATTCCTTGTTTATCTAAACCTGAGTTCAGTGAGGGAAAACCTGCGGCGTGAGCGGAAAAAATATTCGGCATTTCACTATTCAGTGTTTCTATAACCTGTAACGCCGTGCGGATAGATGACTTTTCCTCAGCGCATAGGTAGGCACCAGCACGGTTGTAATAACCGGTGGCGTGGAAGTTGGAGCAACCGCACCAGTTCATGCAGTATTGTCGGATGCTACAAGTGAGACAAGGGTTATCGCTATCACCATCCGCCCGTATGTGACAGCTTAGCCTGCTCAAATCAATGCCTGTGTCCACATGCCCAATACAATGGGCACTGGACGAGTTTCCATCGTAAATTATACGTTCGCATGGGAAGATATATCCATTGGGAGTAAAGGCCAATTCTTTTATGCCCATCTGACACCGTTCCTCAGGTTTGTATCCACCTCGCAGGATGACGGCGATTTTATCATCCAGTGTGCTGATGTACACTGGATGGCCATTGCGGTAGGCATCTATGTAAATGGCGGCCATTTGAGTTAGAGCGGCATCTAGCACGGGAATGTGCTCTGGTTGCCACTGGGCCGAATAATCAGCACTCAAATAGATTTGCCGCAGACCATGATTCATAAAATAGCGAATCGTATCGGGCAGCAGAGACAAAGTCTTTGGGGAATAAACGGCATTGACCAATACTGAAGGCAGTCGTGTCACTGCATGGTGCATGGTTTTGCTTACGATATGTGATGTGCCACTGCCGTCACGAAAACGCCTGAAAGTGTCCTGCGCTAAGCTGTCACCATCGCAGCTCAAGCCGTAGCCAATGCGGTGGGTCAGCAGGAAATCTGCGATTTCATCACTAAAGAGCGTGCCGTTGCTCACTATATTGAAATCCATATCAAACTGGCTGAAACGTGGATGCCGTTCAAAGACCTTCATAATCTGCCGCATCAGATCAAATTCCAAAAGTGGCTCGCCGCCAAAGAAACCAACGTGGTTTTTCACATCTTTCTTGGCGTGGTCAAATACGAAATTGATAACCTTCTCGGCCGTTCCTATTGACATGCTGACCGGTTGCTTAGATATGTAACAGTAGCTGCATGCTAGGTTGCACTGCTGCGTTATGAGAATAGTGAATTTGATGGCAAACACACCTTTCAGGATACTATTAAAAATGCCGCTTGAATCTATGGTACCACAGAACCAAGCGGCAACTTTAGTTATTTATGATATCCGGGTTTGATAGCGGGAAATTTAGAACTTGACCGTGCTGGCATTTTTCAGACTGAAATTGAATTCTTTGACCAGTTCCTTGTCCAGCGCTGCAAATTGCGTGTCGTTCAAAGGGTAGATATTTTTGTTAAGGTGAACATGCCTAAACTCAACAAACTTGCCACCATGAATCCATCCGGAATCTGGCTTGAGCTGCTCAATGGGTAAAATTTTGTTTTTCTCGATAAAGACTTTGATTTTTTCCTGATACTTGAGATAGTCGAGAGCTGGCTTGCCAAAGAAGCCAACCCGCTCCGAAATCTCAACCCAATCAGCAGGAGTGAGGATTTCGAGCCTTTGGATAATTTCCTCCTTGGCTTTGCTTCTGGCCGCAGCAGTTACACGTGTGGTGGTGAGGACAGTTTTCGCTAATTCTGGCACAGTGTTTCCCTCCATACATATAAATTGTTCAGTTAAATGTAGCACAACTGCTCAACCTTGTCAATTGCTTTAGCTATATTATTCTGATAAAACTAGCGGCACTGGTACTGGTCATGGGTAGCTTAAAAAGCCATTGTCATTGTGAGCGAAGCGCGGCAATCCAGATAAAGGTCTTTGGATGGCGCGCCATTCCATGTGTGCTTTGTTTTGATTATATGCATATTTTAAGCCTTCGCCTATAGCTTCACTGTAAAAAGTCTGGGTTTTCTGCTTAATGGATAAGAGGCATATCATAGTTTCTCAACATGCCAGCCACTCTGAAAAATTCAGTTTCTATAGCACAATGTTCTCGTAAAATTTTCTAAAAGCGCCTGAAAAGATTAGTAGCAAGCATGGTATAATTGCATCAGAAGGCACGAAAAGCGATACTATTCTGATATTAAGCTCTATGAAGCTTAGTATTATATATGTCCCTGAGTTGAAGTATGAACGCTAAAATAGATCTGCATGTACACACGAATGCTTCAGATGGCAAGTATGCACCAGCGCAATTGGTGCAACTAGCAGCACGTAATGGGCTGACGCTACTGGCGATTACTGATCATGATACGGTGAGTGGTGTGGTTGCGGCGCAAACTGCGGCGCAAGAGTTTCCAACTTTAAAAATTATCGCTGGTGTCGAAATTAGCTCACATGAACCGGGAAGTGAAGTTCATGTGCTAGGGTATTTTATTGATATAGCTAACGCAGAATTTTTAAAGCAAATGGTGGCACTGAATGATTCCCGTCAGGACCGCGCACATGCAATGGTAGAGAAATTACACGGTTTGGGGCTTGATATTAGCTTGGAACGTGTAAAACAGCTAGCAGGCGATGGCAGTATTGGTCGTCCTCATATCGCACAGGCTTTGATGGAAAAAGGCTATGTTTCTTCTTTTCAAGAAGTGTTTGAGCGTTATCTTGGGCAAGGGTGCCCTGCCTATGTGGAGCGTATCAAAATTACACCGGATGAAGCTGTAGCAATAATACTGCGTAGCGGCGGGTTGCCTGTGCTGGCTCATCCTACTTTTATTAGCAATGCTGAGCCGTTAATAGCTCGCTTGACTGCGTGTGGGTTGGTGGGCATGGAATGCTACTACAAGGATTACACATCTGAGCTGCGCGATAATCTAGCGGCGCTAGCGCACCGTTATAATCTTATTGCCACAGGTGGCAGTGACTTTCATGGCATAGGGGACGCTGCCGAGGTTTTGCTTGGAGAAGCAGGTGTACCTGCTGAATGCGGTGCAAACCTTATCCGTACGGCGCGCGAGCATGGTATTAAATTGCAGCCCTATTTGGATTGAAACATGGATATGTGGCTTAAGTTTATTCTATTGCTGATAGGAGCCTATATATTGGGCTCTATCCCGGCGGCTTACCTGTGTGTCAAGTGGGCTACTGGTGCGGATATACGCAAGATGGGAACTGGCAATGTAGGTTCTTCTAATGTTGCACAGACTACCTCAAAATGGCTGGCAGTAGCAGTTGGGCTGTTTGATATGGGTAAAGGTACGCTGGCTTTTTTCATCGCTTATTGGCTTGGGTTTGAAGTATGGCAGCAAATGGCAGCGGGCTTTTTTACTGTTGTCGGGCATAATTGGTCAGTATTTATTGGTTTTCGTGGTGGTAAGGGTATGATTACCACGTTGGGTGTTATTTTTGCTATTTCGCCGCTTTTGGGTTTGATTATTTTATTTACAGCTTATTTCCCTGTTATTTTCAAACAGATGGCGCTGGGTGTTTTTGTCTGTTTTATAACATTGCCGTTATGGAGTTGGTTTGCTTGGAGCTGGTTTGCTTCATCGCGCCTTGGTTGGGAAGAGCGTATGGCAGTAACCCTCGGCCTTTTTATTATTTCTCTTATGGGTGTGGCCAAACGACTTATTGGGGCACGTGCTACCATAAGCCGCAATGTGCCTATGGGTGAGTTATTGCTGAACCGCTTGCTTTTTGACCGCGATATTCGCGACCGCCAAACGTGGATTAATCGCTCGTCATCTGACTAAATTTTGTTCACGTTGGTGTATCAACGCAAAGCGTTATAGGGTAATCAGTGTTTTTCACTATGACACTGACTCCATACAGGTACATGTGCTTCTAGTGGTGCGTCATTTGTTGAGATGAAAGGTTTTATATCTAATACTGGCGTATCGTCTAGTGCATCAAGATTTTGTACTTGCAAGATATTTCCGTTCACGGATAATAGCTTTGCAACTTTGAGGCATAGAGGATTTGGCCGGTATGGTGAACGAGAGGCAAAAACACCTACTTTTGGCAGTGTGGAATCGCCTCGGTAATGCACGCGCAATGCCAGGTTTTCTTTGTCAGTAGCCTGGTGAGCCCAGTATATAATCGTTACATGGGAATATTGATCCAATCCTGCTAATCCTTCTTGCCAAGGAGGCGATAACTCAATTTCCGATATGATATTGCTCCAGTCATGCTCTGTGTTTGGTGTACTATTAATTGAGTTACGCACGTAACCGATGGACTCTAATACGATAGATGTGTTTTTCATACTTTACTATGATAGTATAGTGGTTATGATTTATAAAGGACTATAATAACAGCAAGGCAAGCTTTACCAAGAAAGTAACATAGACTATTTTATCTCGTAACCACTATACCACTATGCCAAAGGTGTCATGGTGAGTAACTTGCGCGCAATATCCGGATATTGGCAGATGAATTTCAGCTCGTCTTCCACAAGTGGTTTATGGGTTTCCACGTTGGCGTAACGTACCAGCTCTAGTATTTCGTTGGCCTTGTCCTTGTTTTCAGGTAAGGTGATATCTTCTGATAAATTGTTTACTACATGCCTAAAACCTGAAATGCCGCTATATTGCCCTGTGCAGATTTCACGTCCTGTTTCCACTAAAATAGGTTCACCGCGTCCTAGTTCTTCAAAACTATAAAGCTCGTAGTTTTGGGGGTCTTTGAGTACGCCATCGGCATGTATGCCAGAAGCATGAGCAAAACAATTTTTACCTACGCCCGGCTGGTTGATAGGAATTTCTACGCCGAAAGCATAGCTGGAAAATTGAGCGATTTTCCACGCCATATCTAATTTGATATTTCCTGCTAACTGGTATTTCTCATTGAAATCTTTGGATTTGGTGATGGCTAGAATAACTGAAACTAAATCGGCGTTGCCGGCACGTTCGCCAATACCATTGATGGTGGTATTTATATATGCATCCTGCCCTCCATCGATGGCGCCTTTGGCCCCAGCGAGAGATGTCGCTACTGCCATGCCAAGGTCACCATGACAGTGGATTTCAATGGGCAACTCAACTTTTTGAGCAAGTGTCAAAGTTGTTTCATATATGGAGAAAGGGTTATCGTAGCCTAGAGTATCGCAATAGCGTAGGCGTACTGCTCCATGTGCTTTAGCTTCTTGCCCGAATTTGACAAGGAAATCTGTATCTGTGCGAGAAGCATCTTCAGCATTAACCCCTACGCTTTTTATGCCATGTGCGAGCGTGGCATCTACTGCGTCAGTCATTTCATGAATGATATCATCGCGTGTTTTGCGCCCATGAAATTTGCCGTCTATCATTTGTGATGAAGTAGATGATGACAGATTTAGGTGTTTTATATCTGGTATCCGCTTTATCGCAAGTTCGACATCTTCTACGATACCGCGTATCCAACCCTCAAGTACTATATTTTTGATGATGCCGCGCTGCACCATTTCTAGATTGGCTTGCAGGTAGTGTTGTTCATGGCGTGTGGTTGGGAATCCAAATTCACTTTGAAAAATACCCATCTCATCCAGATAGATATTAATCATAGTTTTTTCAAGTTTTGATAAACCAAGTCTAGCGGTTTGGACGCCGTCGCGGTTGGTAACGTCAATTAAGTAAATCTTAGGCAAAATAGCATACCCCCTTTAATGATTGCTTTGGGAATTCGCAAATAGTAACACAAACCATGCGTTATGGCAACTATTGGCAATTGTCCTGCGCTGAAAAAGTGAGTAGTTTTGATGACAAGAGACTTGTATCAGATTATCTAATTTCGAGAATCAATGCCGAACGTGGTAAAATTGACATTGAGTGGAAAATATAGTCCATTCTAATATTCTGTGCTCTATACACATTAGTCTTGCACTATATTAATAATAGGAGTAATGATTATGAAAATTGTAACGGCAGCAGAGACGAAACAGCTTGAGGTCATGGCTGAAAGGAATGGCATTACCGCCACTAGCCTTATGGAGAATAGCGGCGTTGCGATAGCGCAGCAAACAAGGCGCATTTTAGGTAACTTAGCTGGTAAAAAACTGCTAGCGTTGATTGGGACGGGTAATAACGGCGGCGATGGTTTGGTGGCTGCACGTTACCTGCGGCAGTGGGGTGCAGACGTGGCTTTATACCTGTGCGCTGAACGCAAAATAGATGATGACAACCTCAAGCTGGCTTTGGATGTTGGTGTTTTGAGTGTGGAAGCTTCAGATGACATTGAGCAGGCAAGATTATTGGAACTGTTGGCTGTTTGCGACGTGGCTATAGACGCTGTTTTTGGTACAGGACAAAAAGGATATATAAGCGGTATTTCCCAGAAAGTGCTTTCAAACTTGAATAGAAATAGGAGAGCGAATCCGGCTATGAAGGTAGTAGCTGTGGATTTGCCATCTGGGTTGAATGCTGATAACGGAGAAGCTGATCCTAATACTCCTTTTGCTGATTACACAGTTACGCTTGGTTATCCGAAGCGTGGGTTATTTACTGCATCCGGGGCATTGCATGCCGGCAAGGTGATTTCTGTCGACATTGGCCTACCTGCTGAATTGGCACAAAGTTTGCTTTGTGAAAGCTTTACTGATGATTTTGCGCGTACTTTGCTTCCATTACGGTCTCCTTATGCGCATAAAGGCGTTTTTGGTAAAGTGTTGGTGCTGGCTGGTTCGCCCGATTATATCGGTGCGGCTTATCTGTGTTGTGGAGGAGCTCTGCGAGTGGGTTCAGGGCTGGCGACGATTGCTGGCAGTAAGTTTGTACGATCTGCCGTGGCTGGACTACTGCCGGAGGTAACACATTTTTCTTTGATGGAAGCTTCCACTGGAGACATTTATTCAAAAAGTTACAAAGTGCTGTTAGATAAGGCGACTGAATATGACGTGTTTCTTGCAGGATGCGGGTTGGGGCTGAAAGAAATCACAAAAACACTGGCTCTTAAAACCATTTTCCGCCTGCCAAAGGAACAGAAGATGGTGCTTGATGCTGATGTGCTTAATTATTTAGCCACACTGCCTAACTGGTGGCATCGTTTGCCGAGTGATGCGGTGCTGACACCTCATCCTGGTGAAATGGCACGATTGTGTGGTTTGACCATTGATGAGGTATATGCTGATCGTTTTGATCTAACACTGCGTAAAGCAAAAGAATGGAACAAGACCATTGTGCTAAAAGGTGCAAATAGCATTATTGCTTCACCGAATGGCGCATTGCGCATAAGTTGTTTCGCTAATGCTGGATTGGCATCGGCAGGCACAGGAGATGTACTTGCAGGTGTTATTGCAGGATTGCTGGCACAGGGGTTATCCTTCTTTGATGCTGCTTATTTGGGGGTATATCTACATGCTAAGGCTGGTGAAGCGGTATGTTCCAGACTGGGGGATACTGGCATGCTGGCATCTGACTTGTTGCCGGAACTGCCATTGGTTATAAAATGTCTTAAAGAAATATCGTAGACTGCTTGTAAATGAGAGTTTAGATATGTTATTGGCTATTGGCGTTGGCAATACATCCACAAAACTTGGGCTTTTTAATGGTGACAATCTGGTGGCCAATTGGCATATTGCTACGGATATGCATCGCCTTCCAGACGAATATACTGTCACGCTGGATAATCTTTTGCGGCAGGCTGCAATCAATCCGCATGACATAAAAGATGCAGCAATTTGGTGTACGGTACCATCGCTAATTCATACTTTTGAGGATGTGGTGCAGAAGTATTTAAAGATTAAGCCATTTTTAGTGGCTTCTGGTATTAAAACTGGTTTGCGCATTCGTATGGATAATCCGCGCGAAGTAGGAGCTGACCGTATTGTGAACGCTGTGGCGGCGCATATGCTGTACAAAGATAACATCATCATTGTGGATATGGGTACAGCTACTACTTTTGAGACTGTTTCGCGCGACGGTGACTATATGGGTGGGGCTATTGCGCCTGGCATTATGATGGCAGCGGAAGCTCTTTTCACTCGTCCGGCACAGTTGTACCGAGTGCAGCTGACAGCCCCTAAAAAGGCTATTGGAACTAATACTATTGCTGCTATGCAATCTGGCATCATTTTCGGTTATACATCGCTTGTGGAGGGTATGGTGGCGCGTATCCAGAGCGAATTGCCGTCGAAAGCTAAAGTGGTTGCTACCGGCGGATATGCTTCACTTATACTCGGCGAAACTAAAATTATTGATACAGTCAATCCTGATCTGTCTCTTATAGGACTTAAGGTACTGCACCAGCAAAATAAGACCTGATGGGGGAAATATGCTGACGAATAAAACAGTAGTATTGGGTATCACAGGCAGTATCGCAGCTTATAAGGCAGCAGAATTGGCAAGCTTTCTTACCAAATCGGGAGCCGATGTGGAAACGGTGATGACTGAGTCAGCCCAGAAATTTATATTACCGCTTACTCTCAGGTCTCTTACCCATCGTCCGGTGGTCTGTGATATGTGGAGCCCGCCGGAAAACTTTAGCATCACACATGTCGCATTGGCTCAAGCAGCGGATGTGATTGTAATTGCTCCGGCTACCGCTAATATTATCGCCAAAATGGCTTATGGTTTGGCTGACGATATTCTTTCATCCATTGTGCTGGCGACCAAAGCCCCTGTGATTGTGGCCTCGGCAATGAATAACAATATGTATGAGAATCCCGCCACGCAGGAGAATTTAGCCCGTCTTAAAGAGAGGGGGTTTCTTATCGTCGAACCTGAGATTGGACATTTGGCCTGTGATGCTATAGGCAAAGGCCGATTGGCGGATATTAATACTATTATAAGTGCTATTAATATGGTGCTGGGACGTGCAGGAGATATGGCTGGCAAGAAAGTGGTTGTGACTGCTGGCGGCACTCGTGAGCCGATTGATCCTGTGAGATTTATAGGTAATCGCTCATCTGGTAAGATGGGTTATGCTTTGGCTGAAGCTGCAAGAGAGAGAGGCGCAGATGTTACTCTTATATCCGCAGCGCAACTAAGCAAGCCATTTGGCATGAGTGTTATATATGTGGAAAGTGCCAGCCAAATGCTGGATGCAGTTAAGCAATCGGTTTATAACGCTGATGCTTTGGTGATGGCGGCCGCAGTGGCGGATTTCCGTTCCAAAATAACATCAGAGAATAAGATAAAAAAAGATTCTTTAGTATTAAATATGGAATTAGAGCGTACGCCGGATATACTTTCTGAAGTAAAGGGTGATTTTCTGCGTATAGGCTTTGCGGCTGAAACTGAGCATTTGCTGGATAATGCCAGAAAGAAGCTTGCCGATAAAACACTTGATTTGATTGTGGCTAATGACGTCACTACCCAAGGCAGTGGTTTTGGTACAGATACAAACAAGGTAACACTAATTAGTAGAGGTGGAAAAGAAATCGACTTGCCATTAATGGCTAAGCGTGATGTCGCAGATAGGGTGTGGGATTGGGTAGTGGCTAATATTGACATTGCTTAGCTACGGCTCTCTCTATATTTTTGATCAAGCTCTTCTCTATGATAAATCTGCAAGGCTTTTTCTAAGCCTTGCAGATTTATCATAACTTAGGAGGTCGGATTTAATCGTGTATCTTGGGAGTACTAGTCAATCACAACTAATTTGGCAATCATGTAGATATCATTAATGGTGATTGTGCCATCAAAGTCGAGATCGTATATGTAGTAGATGTCATCCTGTGCTGCCCCCAAAGATTGGTCCAATTTCAAAGTTAGACTTAGCCATGATTAAACAACAACCTTGGACAACTTTTTTCGCTTCTCATCCG
>WQTJ01000113.1 GCA_009786345.1 Dehalococcoidia bacterium
CCCCGACCTCACGGTCGGGGTTTTATTGTCGGTATAAAATGTGAAATGACATTGGAGAATACTTTATGAACATCGTAATTTATGCCCGTTATTCAAGCCACTCTCAGACTGAGCATTCCATAGAATGACAACTGCAAGCCTGCTATGAATATGCCAAAGCCAACAAGCATATCATAGTTGCAGAATACATTGACAGAGCACTGACAGAAAAGAATGATGACTGGGCTGAATTTCAGAGAATGATTGCTGACAGAGACAAACACTCTTTTGAAGCAGTGCTGGTATATCAGCTTGACCGCTTTGCCAGAAATAGGTATGACTCTGCCATCAACAAAGCCAAACTCAGGAAGAATAGCGTAAGAGTTCTCTCGGCTAAAGAGAACATAAGTGCCGATGCCAGCGGTATTTTGATTTTGTTGTGCAGCAATGCCGTAAAGAGTTGGCAGAAAGGGATATTGACATCCTATCCAAAGAAATCGCCGCAGCTTGTGAAGCCGACTATGACAGTTCAATGGCACGAGGGCTTAGAATTTCTCTGAAAGAAGCCGATTCTGCCATTGAAAACCTCTGGGCAGCTCTTGAAGTTGGGCAGGGAGTAGATATAATTACCGAGCGCGCCAAGAAGCGCGAAGACGAAAAGAAGAAACTACAAACACAGCTTGCCATTGAGATGAGCCGTCAAATAATTGTAACTGAAGAGCAAGTCAGGGCTTTCTTTCATTCTCTTCAAAAAAACAGCCTTAACGATGAGAAAGCCAGAAAAGGTCTCATCAACATCTTTTTGAGCACGGTTTACCTTTTTGAAGATAGGGCAACCATGGTATTCAACGGAAGTGACAAACTCATAGTGGTTGATGATATACTATTAGACAAAATCAAGGCTGACAATGAGGCGTTTGTGAATTCAATTACATTCACACAAAAGCCACCAAGGCTTTCCATAGACGAATTACTCAAGTCTATGCGAGGGCTTTCCTTTGATAATAATTAATTTTTCAGCGAATGGAGAGAAATATGTACTGTACTCATTGTGGATTCCAAGTAGAACAAACTTCAAATTTCTGCCCTAAATGCGGGGCAAAGAGTGCTTTTACACAAAATCCTTCTGAGCAAAACTACCAAACCTCACAAGATCAATCGGCTTCTAGCCAGCAGCAAGGCTACACTGAACAATCGCAACAAAAATCCAAGTTGGTGGCTGGTTTGCTGCAGATATTTTTAGGATGGCTTGGTATAGGAAGATTTTACTTAGGTTATAATGGCATTGCTATTGCTCAATTACTCGTTTCTATTTTTACCTTTGGAATAGGTGCCATATGGCCTCTTATTGATGGCATTCTGATTTTAACTGGCTCTGTGGCTACCGATGGCAAAGGAGTCCCTCTAAAAGATTAGTTCCCACCATAAAAACACCTTATCTCATAAACTACAAGCATAGAGGTACCATAGAACATGATCAGTGTTTTAAGTATAGTAGCAGGCTACATGCTGGGCTCAGTGTCTGCAGCTTGGATTATTACTCGGATATTCGGCAAAGTTGACATCCGCTCAGAAGCCGATGGGCGCATCAGCCCAGCTTCAGTATATTATCGTCTAGGTGCAGTGCCCTATGTCATATCTGCATTGCTGGACATTTTCCTAGCTGTTGCGGCCGTCGCACTTGCTAGAGCTATAACACACTCTGACACTGTTGCCATGCTCTCAGGATTAGCAGCCATGATAGGGCATAACTGGTCGCTGTTTCTACGATTTAAAGGCGGGCAAGGCGCGACATCCATGGCAGGAGCCTTAGCTGGCATGGTGTTTTGGCCGTTGTGTTTCGGATTATTAGCAGCAGCTCTAGCAGTCGCTATAACACGACGCACAACCATATCTACAGCCATTGGTGTTGGAGTAATTTCCGTCATCATCCTATTAACATGGGAACCTAAAACTACTGCCCTATATCCACTAATCCTGTTTGTTATAATGCTTATTAAACGTCTGCAACTAGCATGCATATCAAAACATAATATGCTCAGTACCAATAAATGACAGCTGTTGAACTGGCATCTTCGTCTTACCACAATATTTGCTAACAAAACGCTCATTAAGGAGCCTGAACTTATGTCAGATGTAATCAAGATATACGGCACTGCATGGTGTCCTGATTGCATACTCGCCAAACAAATACTCAAACAACACTCCGTAATTTACGAGTGGATTGATATTTCAGGCAACCACGAGGCAGCTGTCTATGTAGAGAAAATTAACAACGGAAACCGCAGTGTGCCTACCATTGTGTTTCCTGATGGATCAATATTAACAGAGCCTTCCAAAGCAGTTCTAGAGAAAAAGCTGGAAACACTGCGAGAGCTAAAAATTAATTACCCCAGTGCTTGAAGAAATGCCATACCATTCCACATGGCATGCACAATAATAGCGCTCCACAACGAGTGCGTTTTGTAACGTGTAACACCTAGCACAACGCCCATAACCATAATGGCAAACATACCAAACAGATTGTATTGCATATGTAGTAGCGCCCACACCAACGACGTAAGAATAACAGTGCCAACCACTCCAATCCGCGAACTCTGCAAACCAACAAAAAGAAACCCTCGAAAAAGAGATTCTTCAAAGACAGGAGCAACTACCACTGTCGCTACAAATAACAGTAACCAGCCAGCACCACTGTATATATCGTCAATAAATTCAGCATTTGCAGAATTGCCGGAATCCCCCAAAAAGAAGGACCATAATATACTTAACCCATAAATACAAACCAGTGCTATTATGAACGCTGCCAGTGCCAAAAGGACTATTTTCCAAGTCAAACGCTGGAGTCCTATATAATTCACCAAACTGTGATTGCCATTCATGCGGGCAATAAAATACATCAACAACATGCCGCCCAAACCCGTAGCAATGATAGACCACGCGGTCACTAAACCTTCATTCACAGGATTTAGGTTAAATGCAAGTTCAGCTGCCCGAAATACAACCGCCACTAGTATCTGCATCGCCAACAAAGCAAAGACACCTATGGCCAAACCCATGCAAATGGTAGCCCATGCTCTATAAACCTTAGGTTGCGACAGCTCTTTTGTATTAGACAACGCTATAATAGGTATTTCTTCAGACATTTACGCTATGGTATAACTGCAAATGCCCCCCTGTCAATAATACTTTCTTTAATCATAGGCACTGCCATAGCTGGAAACAGCCTCTTCTCTCTAACATTTCCACCACGAGCACAAAAGGTTATACTTAAGACATATTGTTTTCATGGAGGCTCATCATAAAAATTAAAAGTTCCGAATATTTTTCCTTTTATTCCCATCTGACCGGCGCAGTTGCTGCGCTTGTTGGATTAGTTTTGCTGTTGATAAAAGTCTCAAACCATTCTGACCTTATTCTCATATCCGTAATTTACGGTCTCGCCATGTGTGGCATGTTCAGCCTCAGCGCCATATATCATGCAACCAAGCGCAGCGAGAATTCTGTTAATATCTGGCGCAAGCTGGATCACATAGCTATTTTCTTCATGATTGCCGGAAGTTATACGCCTATCTGCTATATATACCTAAGCGGAGCTTGGCGCTGGAGCATTATACTCATTGCATGGGGATTTGTAATTGCAGGCATAATACTCAAAGTTTTTTTCATCGGTTCGCTGCGTGTTCTTTCCACAATACTATATCTGTTGTTAGGTTGGCTAGCGATCTTCCCATTGCATGAGTTGTGGAGAAATATGCCGCGAATAGAATTTTTTCTGCTCCTTGGTGGCGGTATTGTTTACAGCATAGGTGCTTTGTTATACGCCATTAAAAAACCAAACCCCAAGCCTGGGATATTCGGCTTCCATGAGATATTTCATCTACTGATATTGGCTGGAGCCATATTACATTACATAGCTATTAGCATGGCACTTAACATAGCATGACCTTTAAGCACTATAGCTGCTATGGTAAAGGCTTTTAAACCTAATCCAGCTGCAATGGGTCTGACCTGTGCAACCAGTCAAAACATAGCACTTTAATAGTTTCCGGAACTAGCGCAGATGGCAATCTAAACTTATTCCCGCTATAATTAAGGCAAACATCCGCAGAGGTGAAATATGGCAAAACATGTATCTGGTAAAAACGGCCCTCATCTTATGCTTTACACAATAAGCACTTGCCCGTGGTGCCAAAAAACCAAGCAACTGTTGGATGAGTTAGGGCTGGAATACTATTATGAGGATGCAGACACCCTTGTAGATAGCGCCAAGCACGATGTAATGTCTGACGTGGAACGCTGGAATCCCAAACGCTCTTTTCCCACCATAGTTGTCGACAATAGATACTGCATCATCGGCTATCAAGAAAATGCTCTCCGTAAGTTATTAGCTGCTTAGTTGCGCTCAGTATTCAAAAAACACTTCCGTCGCCACCAAAGGTGCATATTTTTTCTATTTACCGCCTAATACCTAACTATAAACTTATATATACGTCAAGCACCAGTTATAATGTTCATATGGGAAAATTGTCTGTGATTAAGGTCTTGGTGTTAGCCAACTGTGGCTCGCGGCGTGAAATGACCGCCGCTATCAAAGCCGGGCGAGTAGCCATCAATGACACAACTATAGATAGATTCACTCAACCTATAGACACTACCATAGATTCTTTAACACTAGATGGAAAAAGAATAGAAGCCCCAGCGCATGAATTCCTGTACATTCTGCTTAACAAGCCTATTGGAATACTGTGTGCTACTAAAGACGTACGCGGCAGACGTACCATAATGAATTTACTGCCGCCACACATACGCCATCCAAGCCTTCACCCTATAGGACGGCTTGATATGGACAGTTGCGGATTAATCATTATAACCAATGACGGAGACTTAACCTATCACCTAACACATCCACGATTTGAACAAGAAAAAGAATATGCCGTCACACTAGATCGGCCTCTCAGCCGTATAGATCAAGAACATATTGAACGTGGACTGATACTCAGTGACGGCCCAACTTCCCCTATAGCTATACAACCCAACCACACACAACCAACAATCTGTTACGTTACATTGCGCGAAGGTCGTAAGCGCCAGCTACGCCGCATGTTTGCCACTATGGGATATCGCGTAATAGAACTCATGCGCATACGCGAAGGGCAGTTGCTGCTTGGAAACCTATCTCCAGGGCACAGTCGACTACTTACGGCACGAGAAATTGCCGGATTACTTGCGCCCAACAAGCCTGCCCATACATGGGACAAGTAAATCATCTTGACATCACATGTAGCCGCATAAGGAAATATCACAGAGTGCAATATTGACCAGACGCACACAGTATGCTATAAAAACAGTGTCTTCACAAGCCCTACTTTTTACACAACAAAATAGGAGCACTGCCATGAAAATCAAAATGTTGCGTAAGGACATTTTCAGCTACATATTCCTGCTGGTGCTAGCTACGGCGTGCCTTGCAATCGGCATTCGGATGCTTGTGGAACACCGCCCAGCATCAGGAGCATTCGGGGTAACACTGGGGATGCTACTCATTTTAGTGCCAGTTAGTATGATGCTACGTAAAACATAACACACACGTTTTTGTGCTTTTAACCACAGAATATTGTGTTATGGTGCAAAAGCGAAAAGTTGACAGCCTAAACAAAGAATGCTATGTTAGTGAATAGCAACACTCTAAATGCTGTTGTTTGTACATTAACAATTGTGGAAGTCATCATACTTTGCTGAATATCGGATAGATTGTACGGAAGGGACACTGTGGCAGTGTTAAAGGGTATATACCCGTCCGTCGGCTCGCTGAAATAGGGATATAGAATCCCAGTATAAGAGCTATTTATCTTATATAGAATTAGGGAAGGAGATATTCAGATGTTCGGAAGACTTGGTTGGCCACAATTGCTAATTATTTTGGTTATCTTCATCATGATTTTTGGCTTGGGGAAGTTGCCTCAAGTTGGTGCATCTATTGGCAAATCTATCCGTGCTTTCAAGAAATCACAGGAAGAAGATGATGATGGTGATGAAGTAGAAGCACTCCCTAAAAAGCGTAAAACTACTTCTAAGAAAAAAACAAAAACTGACGAATCAATTTAGCACAAAACCCAGAATGCTTGCTTAGCATTCTGGGTTTTGTTGTTCTGCCGAGACCTTGCTTCCTCATGAAGCAAAGGCACACTAATAGGCAAACTCTTGTCAGTATCCTTGTTATTTTCAACATTAAACGAATACCTTCGACTTTTAATTTGGAAAGGATGGCTGTTTTAAATTCTCATAAGAGCTATAGAAGGATACTATTAGTGCAAAAAGGCGGTTTTGACACGACACACGGCTCAAGATGATACGCAGAGTTATCACAGGATAAGTAGGCAATATTTATGTTAGAGAGATATTAATGTGGGTATACTTGGATTTGGTTGGCAACAGTTACTTATTATACTACTTATTGCCTCACTATTAGTGGGGCCAGAAAAACTGCCTTCTTATGCGCGCAAAGCTGCCAAATTTGTACGACGTATCCGAAAGATTACATCCAACGTTACTAGCGAATTATCAAAATCCATAGGATTGGATGATGAAGACAGCGGCATTTCCAATGTTAAAAAAGACCTTGCCGACATCAGAAAATCGCTTGAACAAGATATCATTGATCTGAAAAATACCTTCGCTGAACAGTCCAAGGCTATCTCTCAAAGTATTGAGGGTAGCACCAAAGGAGCATTGGATACTTTGCAGCAGAATGCCAAAGATATTTCAGATACTTTTAATATTCAATCCAGTGAATTGAAAACCACGCTGGACGTCCAAACAGAAACTGTTTCTGCTAACATAGATAATAGTACAGATAATAGTTTCAGTGATATCACTGAATCAGCAGGCAATGCTTTAACAGAACATACGCCAGAATCTGTTGTTCACACTACGATTGAATCTCCTAAGGAGGCACCTCTATCTACTCCCGTCGTCACTTCAAAAAACTCTATTGCTACTCCGCCAGAAGAAAAGGAGATCCTTTCAAGCTGAATTAACACTGCAAATGGATTGAAAAAGGATTTTTTATGGCTGAAGATACTCTAAATACACCAGATGATGAAGGTCGCGCCACTGTAATAGAACATCTAAAGGAATTACGTAAACGTATCCTGTATTCTGCCATATCCATTATCATAGGGCTAGTAGTAGGTATGGTCTTTGCTAATAAAACCATCGACATACTTTTACTTCCAGCGCCACCTAATATGCCAAGGATTGCCACAGACTTATTAGAAAACGTGAGTGTATGGTTTCAAGTAGGACTAACTAGCGGTGTGATCATCGCCATGCCATCCTTGGTATATCAAGTTTTCGCTTTCATAGGCCCAGGCCTTACGAAACGCGAGAAACATTTTGTGCTCTCCATTATTCCTGCCATTGCCATAATGTTTTTCATGGGAGTAGCTTTTGCTTATTTTATAGCCTTACCAATGATGATTAACTTTCTAGTAACCTTTAACGAAAACATAGCAACTGTCATGCCTCGTATTTCCACCTATATCAACATGGTAACCCGCATCTTGTTACTTGTTGGGCTAGTGTTTGAAACCCCTTTGGTTATCATGGGGCTTGCAAAGCTCGGGCTTGTTTCTCCCCAGTGGCTGGCAGCACGCCGCAAATGGTGGATCCTTCTTTCTTTTATTATAGCCGCTTTCATCACGCCTACAATGGATGGGTTATCCCAAACTGTACTAGCCATACCCTTAATTTTATTAATGGAACTAGGCATTATACTGGCACGTTTCGTATATAAAAAGAAACGCGACCAACCACAAGCAGCGTGATGGAATAGCGCCTTTTCAGCAGTTGGACATTGGGAAGTTTCTTTTCTCATCCTGTTCAACACTATATTTGTATCTACTTTACACCGTTAAACAACAGGTTGCGATGTTTGGCGAATGACGGTTGATTGCCAAACAATCTACAGCCATGATAATATAAATAGCCAATTTTCTTCCATTACAAACAAGGAGATCCTTATGAGCATGAGGAAGAATGCATCAATTCTAGCCTTAAGTGCCGTGGTTTTGCCGTTGTTAGCCAGTTCAGCTTGTTCCTGCGGTAAACGCCAAACCAATGGAGTTTTCGTCATGACCAACACCAGTAAAAATGCTGTGGCGGCATTTCATGTAAACGAGAGTGAAAAACTAATTTCCTCAGGCAGAGCAGAATATACTCAAGGCACTGGCTTCGGCAGTAGCAGCAATCCACTGAATTCACAAGGGGCGCTGGCTGTTAGCGGAGATGGTAATTGGCTTATCGCACCCAACGCAGGGTCCAACGATATTAGCATCTTCAGTACCAACAATAATAGGTTAACTTTTGTCAGTAAAACTAGCTCACAAGGACAATTTCCCGTCAGCGTAGCAACCAACGATAATCGTGTTTTTGTGTTAAACAAAAAAGGAATGGTTCCTAACATCGCAGGTTTTTTCATTGAAAAAAATGGCGAACTGAAAGCAATAGATCAAGAAAAAGCAGTACGTCCGCTGACATCTGGATCAGACTATTCGCAGATAGGTATATCTCCTAATGGTAAGTGGCTAATAGTCAGCAATGAATCAGCCAACATGCTAATTGCTTATGCACTTAACGGTGACACTATCGCCAAAGACTTCATGACACTTGGAACCAGCGGTAGCGGGCCAGCAGCTTTCGCATTTGACAATCACAATAATCTGCTGGTTGCTGAATCCAATAGCAGCACTGTTTCATCATATTCACTATCTGATAATGGCATCACCGTCATAACCGCCTCTTTGTCTATCGGGCAGCAAAGACCTCGCTGGATAGTATGTAACGGTAAGTACGCTTATACTTCAGCAATGAACAGTGGATTCTTCTCTGCTATAGCTGTAGGAGAAAATGGGCAGTTAACTTTAATCAAAACATACGATGCTGGGTCCACTGGTGTCACCGAGCTAGCAATTAACTATGATGGAACCTATCTTTACACATTCAACCCAAAAACTAACGCATTAAGCCAATTTCACATTGGTACTGATGGTAGCCTAACACTCACTGACAGTATCAACGATTATTTCGGTCCCTACGCACAAGGAATAGTTGCCAATTGACGCACAGACTCTTATCTTTCCGTCTTTCATTAACTATTACGGAGACACTTAAAGATCGCAATTTTTGAAACGTAAAATAGTAGCGGCACACCTATTATATGGCTTATTTTGATTTGTGATGTTTAACTGCCGGAGTAATAGTATTAGATTCGTGTGTAATATCAACGCATAGGTGGAAAGGGGGAAGTATCCAATGTGTAATACCATTAACCAAAAGCTGGCAATCGCAAGCTTTCACGCTTTGGGCAACACCCATGAGCAAGTTATGCTGTTCAAGCAAGTGTTTGGCTTGAAAAAAGGTAAAGGGTTATTGCCCAATATCGCGAATTGCGCACCAAACTAGCAAAAATCATCTCGTAAGAATAACTCTCACAACATCTACTTAATTCAAACCTTCATAAGGTATAAGGGTGGTTAGCTCAGCGGTTAGAGCGCTTGCTTCACACGCAAGAAGTCAGAGGTTCAAATCCTCTACCACCCACCATTCTTATTTAGAGCTTATCCAACAATAGATAAATAGGCTATACTAACTCTATGGAGAAGTATAGCCCTCTACTATGCTGATTGAGGGTCTCCTAATCCCCCCTGTCCGTTATCTGTTGCAACTCACTTTCGCCTATTTCGCTATTATTGACCACTTGTAATTCACCTACCTCGTGTTTTTGGTTTAATATTTGGCTCTGCAGTGCCAACCATTGGCTGAGAGCTTGCACTATTGGTTCCAACGCATCAACATTATAGCCAGCACTAATAACATGGATATTATCTGGCAGGTCAGATAGATTCAGTAGGCGCTTAACTTGTGTAGGTGTTGCCAGTGATGAGAGAGGCGGAACAAGATTATCAGCATCATCAGTTTTAACCGCAGTTTCCAACAACTCGCTTTCAACCAGCTCTACAGGAGCAATTTCAGTCGGTAGTTGCGCTTCAACGGCAGTCTCTATTTCAAGCGGTAAAACTATCTCGGGTTGCTCAGCCACAGGCTCTACTGGCGGTAAAAATGCTTCTGGCGGTACAATAACACGCGAAATTACATAGCTACCCAAGCGTGGTGTGAACATTTTATTCTTGTGAATGATACGCTCAATACGCTTAGCATCATACCAATCATCACACTCCATGAATTCAATCAAAATATCTGGACGTGCCATGTGATAATAGTCCGCCAGTAGTTTTAGTTCATCAGCACTTTCTCGCGCCAAATGAATCGTCATATCTGGCAGATAAGCTCCGAACTTACCATGCAGTTGTTGCCGGTCTAGCCATTCCAAATTACCATTCAACAACTTAGCTTTCCAGCGCACGTCATACCATAAAGACTTGAGGCTTACATAGGCATTAGTAGCCTCAGATTTCACTAATACATCAGGCACTAAAAAAGTTGCTCTTCCAAAATACGCAAATTTCAGTCGATCTTTTTGTTGTAATTCAGGAACATCGTCTTCAAAACCTGGATAAAACTCAGTATACGAATGCGGGTTACTATCAAGATCACGAGGGGTTCCATCCCACAAGCAACTCGCGCTCAACAGGTGGAGTAGTGAAATAATACACCAGCGGTCATAACCCTCACGAAAGGATTGGCTAAAAAAAGCCTTCACCGCACTATGCGCATCCAGCACAAAACGAGTTTCGTCAGTTTTACCTTGCAATAAACTAAATAATGGGACAAACAACACGCTCTTCAAGCTATCAAGCGCATCCAGCAAAAACACGCTAAGACTACTGCCAACATCAATAGCTTCTAATTTCATATCTTGCTGAACAAGTTTGCTGATATCAGCATAGGCCTTTCCAAGTTCATAAGCTTTATCTAACTCTGGAGCATAGTATTCTTTGACAAAATTAACACGAACAGCATCAAAATAGCGGTAAAACTCTGGACGTATATCACTTGCAATACCAACACCATTCGCATTAATCTCTATTTCCGCATGATTAACAATAAAATTTTTTAAATCCTTATACGATTCAACCCATTTTTCAGACATCTTAACCTCCATATATTATATATTTGAAAAATAACTGACTGTATAATCAATACAACATATATTCGCTGTAATTTAAATACTTGCCAATTGTATAACCTTTTTCTATATTATAAGTTTATCACAACACTACATCGCATCAAATTATTCAGCACCACGCCTCACACTAATCATCTCGGCAAGAATGGCCACTGCTATTTCTTCTGGTGTTTGTGCTTTTATGCACAATCCAATAGGTGCATGCACTCGTGACAAATCATCCACGGTAAAATTCTTGCTTAGTAAATGCTCAAACACCGCTTTGTTTTTACTCTGGCTACCAATCATGCCAATATATTTAGCTGGCGTTCTGAGTGCTCCTTCCAGCGCTACTTCATCACCTTTGTGTCCATGCGTAATAATAACGATATAATCACCTTGCCTAGCATTTATCTGCCCATAGGCACATGGGATTTCTAGTGGCATGACACAAGCATCAGGAAAACGCTCAGCGCAGGCAAACTCAGCACGTTCATCAATCACTGTCACCTTAAAGCCCGTCATTGCCGCCATGCGCGATAAAGGCAAAGCGATATGCCCAGCTCCGAATATAAACAAGTTAGGCATCGCAAACACTGGCTCAATGAAAACCTCTGTATCACCGCCACAAAGCATACCTAAGTCACCAGATGTGTTTAATTTATACTCCATCTTCTTGGCGTGTCCACGGCGCAACACCTCCAACGCTTCCTGAATGGCTGCTTTTTCTACCGCTCCGCCGCCAATTGTTCCAATGATGGAGCCGTCCACCTTCACCAACATCTTAGCTCCTTCACCACGTGGAGTAGAACCAGAAGCAACTATTACCGTGCACAACACCACATCTTCTCCTGCTGCATTCATGCGCCCCAGTTCAGCATAGATATCATTTTGCATTTTTACCTCCATCTAAAGTTGCACTATGAAAAATGCGATATAAAAATGGTTGCGCCAAAGAACCAGCAACCACATATTCTACCTGCATATGCCTGCGGGATAAAACAGCAGCAGCCAAATTTGTAGAATCTTCAGCCGTTACTAAATCTGACTTATTCAAAAAAGGTATAATTCGTGCGCTTGGAGGAGTATTCTGCATTATACCTTGCGGCTGAGTCAATAACGTAGCAATCACTTCATCTGTCATCACGCCGCCACGTGGTAACCCAGTAAGATGCCTTATTAATTCAATGCGAAAAGCTATTTCCTCAGACAATGGCTTTTCTAATGCGTCCAACCCAACCAACGCAACCACGAGTGTCGTAGTGGCAGGAATTAATGGCTCGCCATGACGTGGCGCCTTAACCGGCTTGCATCCTGCGCCATCAGCTTCGTTTATTATATAATCTACTATATGTAACCCACAGATTTTATCTAACACTTCCGGTAGCAAACCATTAAGTTTGCCATCATCACCTAATGTCGATGCCAGCGTCACATGCCTATGCACTAGTAATGCCTGCATTAATTGTTCTATCAATACAGCCTCATCAGGTTCCACTATAAGACATGGTGCTTCTTTAGCTGAAGGCTTAACGATATGAGTAGTGGTAGTACTAATAACCTTCTTTTCGGCACTAGCCAGTTCATGTGCTAGATGAAACATTAGACTAGTTTTGCCCCCACCACCTACCAGTGCAACATTCTCAGAACAACCCAATCCCAGTGCTTTAGTCAAAGAATCAACATGAGTTTCAACAAGCGGTTGTCGTTTATAAATAACAAGCCACACCCCGCCTGCTTCAGTAATACGGCTTACACTTTCTAGATTTTGTGAACGCAACAGGACATGCAACTGATCAAGTGCAATGCGATGACGCCCAAGTTTATCATTTAACACACGTGATTCATCAGCAATGGCATCAATCACCTTCTGCGGAGTTTTCCTCCCATAGCCACCACCAACAAATGCTACCCCGCCAGATGTCAATACACGATAGATTTCCCGCAGAATATGTGGGCGTTCCATTATGAAAAAGAACGCGCCGCGTAGCATAACCAAATCAAAACTTCCGTTAGCAAACCTCAGCCTATCCAATGTTGTATCCACAATACGCACACGGCTATCAAGATTACGCAATACAACATTGCGCTTCACATACGCCATATACCCATTATGGTCATCAGCAATAGTAAAATTCATCTGCGGGTGAGATGTTGCCAAAGCATAACTCATACCACCGGCAAAAGGTCCGAGTTCAAGCGCACATCCACCAGCTCTGCCATACAACTCAGATACCTGCTCTGCTAGATAGGGGTATACTTCATGCCACAAATCGTTAACTGCAATCAAATCATGAGTATCTATAATCAAACTCCATTAGTGATTGAAATGAGAAAGAATAGCCTCCAACACTCCCCCGGAAATAGTGCGCCCTTTATCCGAAATAGTATAGCAGTATATTTTGTCTCCGCGCGGATCTACATCTCCAGACTTAAGACCTTTGGTCACTGGCGTACCATCACGCAACAAACCGCGAATAACACCATGAATGGCAGCTTGCATCGGTTGCCTTTCCACATAGGCTACTACTTCGCAAGCTCGTACCATATCCCCCACACTCTTAGTCGCTTTAAAAATACCATCGCACGGAGCACGCATAACGCGTTCCGTAGTATAACCACCTATATCACCTGGGTTGCCAGTATCCGAATCAGCAATACCTTGCCGTATGATACGCCCTAAGTTATGGCCACGATTAGTTTCAATTACTACATGTACATCCTTGCCAGCTTCAAACCCGATACCCAAACCTATAACCATTTCGGCATCAGTAATACACGTGCCAAGATTCTTTTTAGCAATAATGGCATCAATCTCTACATCCGGTTTCAGCATAGCGCGAATACTAGCTTCCGGATCCACAATAATCGCCATTTCCCCAGCGTTCCACACATCATGCACCTGCCCCACTGAACTCACCAGCCGCGCAGTATGCCCTTCCACAGTTTGAACCCCATCATACACTGCCTCGCAGAAGGAAATTTTACGCCTCACAGCTTGCGGCTGAGCGACTTCAGTCATGATGACGTTAAAATGGCATTCAGCCAAACGACAAGCAACCGCACTGGACAACTCACCACCACCCCTAATCAGCACTTTCAAATTTTTAATAGTCATAATGCTTCATCCATTAGCCACAAAAAGATTTTTACAACGGTTTCGCATTCACCATTGATTATAAAATGTTTCATTCTGGAATAATAATCAAACGCCTCTGCTTACTTGATCTAACCATAATCCAAGTACTGTAGCCGTTGACAACCTCTCAGTAATTTCAGCGTTTCTAACATATTGCTCCACCGATTAAATATTGCGCTATGCCGCATAAGCAGTAGTCGGAGTTTTGAAGAAAGACATGATTTTGGCAGGGTTAAGCT
>WQTJ01000114.1 GCA_009786345.1 Dehalococcoidia bacterium
ACAAACACGACTTTTCAGCTACAGAATCACCTGTTCTCATCTGAGCCATCAGAGCATCATCCATAGTAAGATCAGCAGCTTTACGCATTTCACCCAGCCAGCGACTAGGCTGATTGTCGCGCATCCCAGCATCAAAAAGCCCCTTGGCTAGATCTTTGACTTGCATGTCAGTAGCCATAACTTTTTCTCTCTACGCAGATTTTACGATTTACCCTACGATTTACCCAAAGCAGCAGCTTCTTTCAAAGCTTCATCAATAATCTGCTTTTGGGTCATATCATCCAAAGAACGGCCGATTGTTTTACCGGCAACAGCGACTGCCAAATCCGCCACTTCACGACGTAACTCAGCTGCTGATTCTTCTTTCTCATGCGCAATCTCTATCCGAGCTTTCTCAATAATGGCATCCGCCTGTTTGCGGGCATCCTGTTCAGCACGGCGACGAACATCCTCTGCAGCCTTAACTGCCTGATCCACAATCTTTTGTCCAGAAGCGCTCGCTTCTTCTGTCTTCTTCACAACTTCCTTTTCAGCATTGACAGCTTCCTGTTTAGCACGTTCGCCAGCATCCAAACTCTCCTGTATCTTCTGCGCCCTATTATCCAGCATCCTCATGATAGGCTTATAGGCAAACAGGCGAAGCAGCAAAAGCAGCACGCCAAAACTGACCAACTGCGATATAAACCCCCCAACACTAAGGCCAAGACTATCTAATGGATTTGAATTCACTTTCCCCCCTCCTGGGTGCAAAGTCTATAACTTAAGCAACAAAAATCAACAAAATGGAAATAACTAGAGCATAGATAGCAACAGCTTCCGTAAGACCGGCCATCAGAATCATATTGGTAAACATACGGCCTTGAGCTTCCGGATTGCGGGCAACGCCGTTGAGCATGGCGTTACCGATAAGACCCAACCCTATGCCAGGACCGAGAGCCCCCAATGCGATAGACAAACTAGCACCTAAAAACTTCGCTGCTTCAGCATCCATTGTAACCAAGCCTCCTTAATTATTTTCGATAAACAAATTTCTATTTAAGCTGTTTTATGATGCTCTTCCGAACCATGGCTACTGACAGCCAGCGATATATAAACAATAGTCAGCACGCCAAAGACAAGAGCCTGAATCACTGCAAAGAATGCCTCTAAGCCATAAAACACCGTCGGTATGTAATACGGGACCACATAAGCGATAACCAGCAAGATTATTTCACCTGCCAGCATGTTACCAAACAAACGGAATGTCAACGAAATAATACGAATAAACTCCCCCACAAGTTCAAGCAAGCCAACAATACCCATTATAAAACCGGAGAGCAGAGCCATAATATCAAATTTGCCCTTGAAAATCCGGCCAACAGCACGGCCAAAATCACCCCATGTAATGAATTTTTTGAGATAACCCAGCCCAAGGCGCTTAAAACCCATAAACTCTACCGTACAGAAAGTAATTAGCGCCAAAGCAAGTGGTGTGTTCAAGTCAGTGTTCGCCGCGCGCAACAGTTCCATGTTACCTTCAGCTGTATGGTAATGTATTGAACCAAAACCCGGAATGAGAGCCAGCAGTGCGTTGAATAAAATAAAGAGGAATATAGTGGCAACTAGAGGAAAGAACTTGCGGCCATCTTTCTCCCCAGCAGTATTAACACACAAATTATAAATATACCCCAAGATACTTTCTGCCGCTGACTGCGCACGTCCGGGAATCAGTTTGGGCTTGCGAGTAATAAGCAACGCCAGCACCAAGAGCACCACTACAGTTATCCACGTGGCTATCATGCTATTGGTTACAGAGAACCCAAATATGTGGCAAATTACCTCCGCCGGTAACTGGGGATGTGGCAAACTCGGCGCCATCCAACCTGGCAACCAAGTAACACCAAACGTCTTACCGAGCGGCCCAGCCAAAAGGCCAAGCACCAAAGGAACCAAAACAACAATAGCAACTAAAATAACAACAGGTAACGAACAACCAAGACAGCCTTTTTTCTTAGCCACTAACTATCCCCTTTATCCCGCTTATTCTTGATAAATGGGAGAGACATTCATTACGCGCTATAAACAGTAACCTTAGGGTTACTTAAAAGCCCGGTGTCCCACCAGCAATCCCCAACAGAGCAGATATACCACGCTACTGAGTTATAGAGCAGACCGCCAAACAACACGCCACTCCAAATTGCTGCAGGCAGAATAGCAGAAGTGGCAGAATAAAGTCAAGACGGCTTTATTCATAAACCCATTTCTCTTTGAAGAAAATCCGATAAAAAATTAGCAAGCCCTTGGAATTTTCTGTGGCTTGCTAAATTACATACGAGCCAAATACAGTTTTATGATTTGTACTTGCCAAAATCCTCAAGGTCTAAACTATTAAGGAACTCGCTGAAAGCAGATAGCTTTCCCAGCTCTTCATCACTAACTTTACCAGACCTAGTTTCAGGTATCCTGTTATCCAAATCAGGGTGCTGCTGATTGTCCGCAACAAACTCTTCACCTTCGCTGTGAACTAAGGATATGCCAGCCTTTTCCAGCACAGTATCCTCAGCAAAAATGGGCACACCACTAGCAGTCAAAGCCAGCGCAAAAGCATCGGACGGACGCGAATCTACTTCTATTTGCCCGCCATTAACATTGAGAATTACTTTGGCATAAAAAGTGTCATTTCTTAGATCACTTACAATAACAGAATCAATAGAAGCACCCAAACTACATATAACAGCACTCATAAAATCATGAGTCAATGGTCGAGGCACTTGCTCACCGCGCAATTTGATGGCAATAGCATTGGCTTCCGCCGGCCCAATAAAGATAGGAAGATACCTTTCAGCCGTTCTTTCTTTGAGTAACACTACGTAAGGCGTGCCATGCTGAGCGGATTTCGGGTTCATCATACCCACCCGCAGACTATCAATTGTCATCTCTATCATTTCAAATCCCCTTTATAACCGTATTTATGATTCTACCCCCGAGTTTTTGAGGTGTCAAATAAATATCATGCCTAAACACACATAAAAACATCTTTCCGGGCAACTATCATACGACAAGC
Source organism: Dehalococcoidia bacterium (assembly GCA_009786345.1). Classification (GTDB taxonomy): domain Bacteria; phylum Chloroflexota; class Dehalococcoidia; order Dehalococcoidales; family UBA1222; genus WRNG01. The sequence goes on from WQTJ01000114.1 coordinate 3,044, forward strand.
AGCCTCTACATCTTAAAGAAGTAACAGCTTTATCTTTACTAAAATTGCAACTGGAAACTTCATTTTCCAAATGATGAAACTATACTTTATGCTCAAAATAATCGTTCATCTGCTATGTAGCTCTTCGTGTAAAGTATTGCAATATAGTTACCATAGCTATATTATGTGAGAAAACCGCTATGAAAAAGACCTTCATTCTTCTCGGGATTTTGTTCGGCATAATATATTCTTGTGCTTCTGCGTTTTATGTTTACGTAGTAGCTAGAGAAGTTCAATATGGCGTTTCTCTAATTAACGAATATGCTGATTTCTCCATCTTTACCATAAAAACATACTTTGAAGTTTTTTCCCCTTATGTCATATACCTGCTTTTCTGTTTACCTCCATTTCTCTTTATGTTGTTTTATTTTTTCTGTATTATTAAATCCAAGATTGCCAACATAATATACTCCATTACTGCTCTAGTATGGTGTTTACTAATCATCGTCTTGCTAACAATTCCAGACTATATAACTATAAACATATTTTCTTGTACTCCATCCATTCCAAATTCTGACGGGGTAGTACATATAATGTTCAGCAGATTGCCACTTAATCATTTTAAATACTTCTTCTACGCAACAATATTGATGCTACTTTTTTTGTTAGGACTAAATCTAAAACACATTTTAAAACAGTTTCACAAACGCAGTGTTCCCACAACCTCACCTGCATACCAACAACCAACCAGAATTCAGCCCGCCGCATCCGATGAGTGCTAGGCATTAAATTATCCGGCTATGCAGTCGCTGGCGTTTTTTGCAACAGTTCGCTATAATGTTCGGACTTCTTATCAACCTCAGGAGGAAACATTCATGCAACAAGGTCTTAAAGCGATTGTTTGGTTTGAAGAGGTGGGACGTGATGATATCCCACTGGTAGGAGGAAAAGGCGCCAATCTAGGCGAAATGTCCCAAGCTAAAATTCCCGTGCCCCCAGGTTTTATAGTTACTGCAGACGCTTACTATGACTTTATCCAGGTCAATGATCTAACAACAAAGATTACTGTTGCTCTCCAAGGTCTTGATACCAACGACAGTAAAAAACTGCAGCAGGCATCTGCTCAAATTAAACAAGACATTATGAGTGCTCCCATGCCATCTGCCACAACCAAAGCCATTGAAGAAGCCTACGCCAAGATGAATGCTGGGCTGGTAGCAGTACGTTCATCAGCCACAGCTGAAGATCTTCCGGAAGCTTCTTTTGCCGGGCAGCAAAGTACATATCTAAACATTGAAGGCAAGGAAAACGTCATAAATTCTGTACAGAAGTGCTGGGCTTCACTGTTTGAATCACGCGCTATCTATTATCGCGACCAGCAAAAATACGACCATCTGAAAGTTGGAATCGCCGTGCCTGTACAGCGCATGGTAGCGTCAGAAGCCTCTGGCGTAATGTTTACTGTTGAGCCACTTACAAGCGATACCAACAAAATAGTTATTGAGGCTATCTACGGCCTTGGCGAAGGCATTGTATCTGGAGAAGTCACCCCTGATCTTTTCATCATAGATAAGGAAAACATGAGTATTCTGTCACGTAGAATCAGCGAACAAGGGAAAAAGCTGATACGTAATACAGTCGAAGGAGCAGAACAGCCTAATGTGTGGGTTGCAGTTTCCAATGCTCGTGAAAAACAGAAAATCAGCGATGGCGAAGTCATCAAGTTAGCTGAATTAGCAAAACAACTTGAAACCCATTATGGCAAACCACAGGATATTGAGTGGGCCGCCGAAGGCGGCAGCATATATATTGTGCAGACTCGCCCTGTCACAACCATCAAAGATGCCATTGAAGTTGAACCAGAAATTGATGCGCCTTCACTACTGGCAGGCGACGCAGCCTCACCCGGGCTTGCTACTGGCCCAGTTAAAGTTCTGCTTGACCCAGCTAACATTGATCAAGTTAAAGATGGCGACATTCTAGTGGCTGAAATGACAACTCCTGACTTTGTGCCTGCTATGAAGCGCGCAGTAGCCATCGTCACCGATCGCGGCGGACGTACCTCTCACGCCGCTATTGTCAGCCGCGAACTGGGAACTCCTTGCGTAGTAGGCACTGGCGAAGCCACTAAGGTGCTATGTGACGGGCAAATCGTCACAGTAGACGGTTCACATGGCAAGGTATACTCAGGCAAAGTATCACGCAATGTGCAAGGACCTGATATAACTTCCATCGTAAAAGAAATTATCAAAACGCGGACTCGTGTTTATGTCAACTTGGCACAACCTGAATTGGCCGACAAAATCGCTGCCCGTAACGTTGATGGCGTTGGATTGTTGCGTGCTGAGTTTATTGTCAGTCAAATCGGGGTGCACCCGTTATATATGATTAAAAACAACCGTCAAGAAGAATATATTCAAAAGATATATGAGGGCATTCTTCCGTTCGCTAAAGCATTCCACCCGCGCCCTGTTGTTTATCGCACAACTGACTTCAAGACTAACGAATACAGAGAATTACAAGGCGGGGCTGAATTCGAATTGCTAGAAGAAAATCCTATGATAGGTTATCGAGGCGCATCACGCTATATTACAGACACCGAAAGTTTCCGTATGGAAATTGAGGCCATTAAGCGCGTGCGTAAGGAGTACAATAACCTTCATGTTATGATTCCTTTCGTGCGTACAGTAGAGGAGCTAACAAAAACTAAGGCTCTTATGGAAGATTTCGGCCTCAAGCGTTCTACAGATTTCAAGCTGTGGATGATGACAGAAATCCCAGCTAATATCTTCATTATGGAGAAGTTTTTGGCTGTCGGCATTGACGGCATTTCCATTGGCTCCAATGACCTTACCCAGCTGACACTTGGCGTTGACCGAGACAGTTCCAAATTGGCCACCACTTTTGATGAGCGCAATGATGCCGTTTTGATAGCTTTAGAGCGTGCTATCACCGTTGCCAAAAGTATGGGAGTAACATCTTCTATATGCGGGCAAGCACCATCCGTTTATCCTGAACTGACGGAGAAACTGGTATCTTGGGGGATTACTTCTGTTTCAGTCAGTCCAGACATGATTGGCGCAACACGTGCTATCATCGCCCGCGCGGAAGCCAAGCTTAAAATTCAATAACGCGCATTTATGCCCCTTTGCGCTGACGCAAAGGGGCATAAATTTGTTTGCATATTGCTGCTTGGCAATAGTTTGTCACCCCAAGCAACTGCTATAATCTAAATAGCTGAAAGCTTATGTCACATATCAAAGCACCATAATGATAGAAAACTTAGATGTCAGGCAGCGCAGTGAAGCTAGAGAGAAAAGTCTCTCTCCATATGCAATGCGTAGCAGCTCCACTCATGGGAGAGAGAGAGAAGAAGAACAAGACTCCGTGCGAACTGCATTTCAACGTGATCGCGATCGCATACTTCATACCAATGCTTTCAGGAGACTGAAACACAAAACACAAGTTTTCATCGCGCCTCCTGGTGATCACTACACTACACGTCTGACACATACACTAGAAGTATCGCAAATCTCCCGCACCATAGCGCGCGCCCTTAACCTAAACGAAGACCTTGCTGAAGCAATTAGCCTAGGACATGACCTTGGGCATACCCCATTCGGGCATATCGGAGAAGATATTTTAAATGATCTTTATCCAAATGGATTCCATCACAATGAGCAAAGTTTGCGCGTAGTGGAAAAGCTGGAAAAAAACGGGCAAGGGCTAAACCTAACATGGGAAGTACGCGACGGCATATTGCATCATTCCAAAAGTGAAAAGAGTATGTTTGGCAGTGAGTGGGAATCCAGCAGCACCTATGAAGCCGAAGTAGTTAAAATATCAGATGCTATCGCATATATTAACCATGACATCAATGATGCCTTACGCGCTAACATACTTACAGAAGACGATCTACCAGCTGGTATCTCAGCCACATTGGGGCACTCGCATTCACAGCGTATTAACACTATGGTGTGCGACATTATCAAAACGTCGTGGGCAGTAACAGGCTATATTGAAACACAAAGCAAACCCGTAATATGCATGAGCAAAAATATTGGAACAGCTACCGAGCAATTACGCCAATTCATGTTCCAAAACGTGTATAATATACAATCCCAAAACATAGACGCTCAACATGCCAGAAAAGTAGTGCAAGGACTATATGAGTATTTGACACAACATGAAGAATCTTTGCCAATGGCATATCGCATCAATCTAGACGAAACAAAGCGGCGTGTGGTCGATTTCATTGCCGGGATGACAGACCAATACGCTCTCAATCTAGCGGATGAACTGGGCATATAGATAACCGCTTATTGTTTTCATAGGCACAAGCAGTATGGATGCAGTTGAAGAAGTAAAACAAAAAACAGATATCGTAGAGATTATCGGACAGTACACCCCGCTTACCAAGTCCGGTAAGACTTTCCGCGGGCTGTGTCCTTTCCACTCGGAAAAGCACGGCTCTTTCTTCGTTTATCCTGACCAGCAACGCTGGCATTGTTTCGGTTCGTGTGCCGCTGGCGGCGATGTTTTTTCTTTCGTTATGAAAAAAGATGGCATAAGTTTTGGTGAAGCTCTCAAGCTGCTAGCCGAGAAAAATGGCATAGAGCTGCCCCAAAATACAGGACAAGAAAAAGCGCGTGAAAAGCACGATCGATTATATCAAGCTAACCAAATAGCAACCGAGTATTATCACCAACTATTACTTAACTCACCTGAAGCACAAAAGGTACGCAACTATTTAACCAAGCGGGGGCTAAATGCCGAATCAGTTGAGAATTTCAAACTAGGTTACAGCCCAAATACTTGGGATAGCCTGCAAAAACATCTGCAAGAAAGAGGATTTACCATTGAGGAGCTGCTTGAAGCAGGACTTTTAATTGAAAACGGAAACAAGATGTGCCACGATCGCTTCCGCAATCGTCTAATGTTCCCCATCACTGATATACGCGGGCGTATTATCGGTTTCGGCGGGCGCACACTTGATGATAACATACAACCAAAATACCTCAATTCACCGCAGACACCTTTGTTCGACAAAAGTTCCAATCTCTATGGTTTACATCTAGCTAAGGATTCCATGAAGCACGAAGAGCAATCCGTCATTGTGGAAGGCTACATGGATGTTATATTGCCACATCAGTACGGTTATAAAAACATTATCGCTTCCATGGGCACAGCTATCGGAGAAAATCATGTTGCTATACTCAAAAAACTGACTAAAAACTTGATATTGGCTCTTGATCCGGACAGTGCAGGTGAGGCAGCTACAATGCGTTCAATATGGCTAGAAAACGCACTTGGAGCCGAAATTCGTGTAGCACTTCTGCCAAAAGGGCAAGACCCAGATGAAATCATTATACAGGACTCGTCACGCTGGGGAAAGTTGATTGCAACCGCAGTACCAGCTCTTGATTTCATATTTGAAAAAAGTTTGACTGGAATAGATTTGAAAACAGCACGTGGTAAAAGTGAAGCTGTTGATAAACTCATGCCACTCGTAACCCAAATAAAAGATCCCGTGCGTCAGACGTTTTATCTGAACAAACTGGCAGAACTAGTTAGGCAAAGTTCTAAAAAACTGGAGCTACTATTAGTCAAAAACAACACTGCCCAAACTTCTAAAACTAACACAGCAAAATCACGTCAAGCCGTATCCAGCCATCTAGAGGAATATTGCCTGGCAATAATCCTGCAACATCCTGATATGAGAGAACACTGTACAAAACTTTTACCAGAATATTTTGACAATTCCGAAAACCGCGAGATATATAATGCTATACTTAGCAGTGCTGACCCTTCACAAGTAAAAACAGTTCTGGACAACGCGCTGTGGGAACATTACGAGCAGTTAACTAAACAAACTCTGCTCTCCCACAAGTTAGATATGAAACTGGCAGAAACAGTATTGCGTATGCGAGAAGAATACATTAAGCGGCTAGCTCATAACCGTGCTGATACGCTGGCTGTGGGTGAAAGCACTCAACTACGAGAATTATTTGTTCAAAAAGAACACTTGCGCGAACAAAAGAGGAGACAGAAGTGAGCCCTAAGAAAAAAAATGAAAAATACATTGATGACGAAGAAGTAGAGGAAAAAGAAGAGGAAGTAGAAGAGGAACTTGAAGAAGAGCCCATAAAGGAAGATATAGACGAAGAGCTGCCTACAAAAGAAGCCTTAGAAGAAGTTGATGTACCAACTACAGACATCACTGCGACATTTGAGCAGTTTGAAGAATCTGGAGTAGTTGATGATCCTGTGCGCATGTATCTGCATGAAATCGGTCGTGTACCACTACTAACTGCCGATGATGAGAAAAATTTAGCGCAGAAGATGGAAAAAGGCAAGCGAGTAGCGGAGATACGCGAGTACTTACGCAAAAAGCTTGGACATGATCCAACTACCACTGAAATCATGCAGACCATGCTTAAAGAAATTGGACAAGCAGCACCATTGTTGCACGCTCTGCAAAAAGAACTACTTATTAATCATACTATAGGCTTCAAAGAGGCCGTTTTTAATCAACAGATACGGCAGGCTATTGATAACGAAATCAATCCAAATCTGATAGCTGCTTTGGCACAGGCCCTAGATCGACAAGTAGCTGACATTGAACAGCTAATTATCAATCTGTCACTCAACTCTAGTCTGCTACCACGCGAAGTCATTGATCAAATTGATTCCGAAGAAGTACTAGACAGCGTGGAAAGATTCGCTGACAACGAGAAGTTCATAACAGCCGTTCAAACACATGAAAAAAAGTTTACCAGCTATCTCAACAATATGAGCGCAGATGCAGACAGAGCACAAAAACACCTAATTGAAGCCAATCTGCGCCTAGTGGTAAGTGTAGCAAAAAAACACATCGGCCGTGGCATGCCACTACTCGACCTGTTGCAAGAAGGCAATATCGGGCTGATACGCGCTGTAGAAAAATTTGACTACCATCGCGGTTTTAAATTTTCAACATACGCCACTTGGTGGATCCGCCAAGCAATAACACGCGCTATCGCCGATCAAGCACGTACTATACGTATCCCAGTGCATATGGTTGAAACCATCAATAAGTTGCTTTCAGTCAGCCGGCAACTGTCGCAAGAGTATGGTCGTGAACCGACTCCCAAGGAAATCGGCGATATGCTGGAGATGTCGCCAGACCGCGTACGAGAAATCATAAAAGTATCACAGCTCCCTATTTCACTAGAATCACCTATCGGGGAAGAAGAAGATAGCCACTTGGGAGACTTCATTGAAGATCAGAATGCTATGGCACCACCAGATGCCGCATCTCGCCAGTTACTCAAAGAACAGATCGATAGCGTATTATCCAGCCTTACTTCGCGCGAACGTCGTGTTTTGCAGCTACGTTTCGGGCTTGAAGATGGGCGCAGCCGCACACTGGAAGAAGTAGGCAAAGAGTTTAATGTCACACGCGAACGCATTCGCCAGATAGAAGCTAAAGCATTACGTAAATTACGCCATCCAACCCGTAGCCGCAAACTCAAAGATTATCTGGAATAAAGCATGATTCCGGTCAACTTAAGAATGCGCAATTTTATGCCGTATAGAGGCGAAGCTCAATCACTAAGCTTCGCCCCTATCCATACAGCTTGCATATCAGGCGATAATGGCGCAGGTAAGTCTTCTGTTATTGACGCTATCACTTGGGCATTATGGGGCAAATCGCGTGCCAAAAGCGATGACGACCTAATTCACCAAGGTGAAAATGAAGCTGAAGTAGAATTTGATTTCAATGCCGGAGGACAACTCTATAGAGTTATCCGGCGGCATGCACGTCCTAAGGGAAGAAGAACCTCAGGGCAAAGCAGTTTAGATCTTTATATTTACAACAGCGATATATTTCTCCCTGTGACATCTGACCGTATACGTCAAACCGAAGACAAAATCAAATCCATACTGCATATGGATTATGACACTTTCATCAACAGTGCTTATCTGCGACAAGGGCACGCCGATGAGTTTACGCGCCAGGATCCAGCTAAGCGCAAAGAAGTGCTAGCCAGCATACTTGGGCTAGAAGTTTATGACAGTTATGAAGAATGTGCTAAAGGGAAAAGTAAAGATGCGCAGCAATACAAATTACATATAGTTACAAGTATCAGCGATATAGAAAACAAACTGATACAAAAACCGAAGATGGAAACAGAGTTTGTGCAAGCAGAGGAACGTTACAAAACTATATCATCCGACATACATACTGCAGAAAACAAATTGAAACAACTGCGTCAAGAAGGGCAACGACTTGCCGGAGTAAAAGCGCAATTGGAGCAATTAAACACCTCCATAAAGCGCACCAGCGAAGACCTGCAGCGCAAAACTGAAAAATATCAGGCTAGCCAGCAGCGTATAAAAGAGTATAAAACCCTATTAGCCCACCAAACTGAAATTGAGTCATCTTATCAGCAGTTACAGAAAGTGACCAACCAATGCGAAGAAATGGATCAGCAGATGCGTCAAATCTTCCGTTTACGCGAAGAATGCAAACCTTACGAGAACACATGCAACGAACATAAGAATAAACTTATTTTAGACCGCGAAATTATTGAGAAACAAATCAAAGAATATAAAACAAAAGCAGAACAAATACCAGAACTCAAATCCAAACAGCAGGAGCTGAGTCATAAACGACAAGTGCTGGCACAAACCGAAAAGGACCTTGGACATAGCAATAAAGCATTGCGTAGCTGTGAAGCAGACCTTTCACACTTATACAATGATATCAAACGCATTCAGCAAGATATCGCTGAAATTGAAGAAAAACAGCACTTACTGGCTGAAACCAAGTCTGAAATTATTTGCCCCCTGTGTGAATCTGACTTGAGTAGCGGACGGCTGGAGTTGGTGCAAAGCAAATACTCTGCCGACAAAGCAATTAAATTACACGCTATTGATAAGAATAATAAAGCCGCCGCAGAACTAAATGCACAACTGAACGACGATAAATCCAACCTCAGCCAAAGAGAGGAAAATTATAAAAAGGATGCTTCTGCACTTGATCGGCAAGAAGAGCGCATAACACAAGCCTTAAATGAGGCCAACGATGCAGTAATAAAAATGCAGGACACCAATACCCAGCTTGAAACCATAATTAAACAGATGGCAACACAGGATTATGCTCATGCTGAACGGGAAGAATTAACACGTATTGAAGCTAAAATTGCTGCGTTATATTACGATGAAAAACGCCATGACGAACTGCAAAAAGAAAAGCAGCGTCTGCATGGCAGCGAAAAGCAAAAGCATGATCTGGATGAAGCCATAATACGCTTGCAACAAGAACAAGAAAGCGCAACCACCTACGCTGAAGATATCACCGCCATTCAGAAACAGCAAATGCAAGACTCACAAGTTCATCAGCAATTAACGCAGCAACTGGAAAAGTTGGCAAATTTACAGCAAGAGCTACTACACGCAGAAAACTCTTTCCAGCAACAAGCAACAGAACAACAAGTGGCACGCGAGCAAGTGGCCATTTTTAAGGAAAAACTAGCACAGCTAACAGAGATGGAAAAACACTCATCGGAAAAACTGAAAGAACTATCTCTCATAGCAGAAAATGAATCACTATACAAACAAATGTCCCAGATATTCGGCAAAAAAGGAATTCAGGCAATGCTAATTGAAACAGCACTGCCAGAAATCGAATCCGAGGCAAACCACCTGCTCGGACGCATGACAGATGGACGAATGACACTTACATTCGAAACACAGCAAGCCACCAAAAAAGGGGATGTCGCCGAAACGTTGGATATAAAAATTGCCGATGAACTAGGCACGCGTAACTATGAAATGTTCAGTGGCGGCGAGGGATTCCGCATCGACTTCGCCGTGCGCATTGCTCTTTCACGGTTGCTTGCTCGACGTGCTGGAGCTCCGTTACCTACACTAATTATTGATGAAGGCTTCGGGACTCAAGACACTGACGGCATTGAAAAGCTGAAAGAATCCATTAATTCTATAAAAGACGATTTCCAGAAGATATTAGTCATCACTCACATTGAGGAATTAAAAGATGCTTTCCCAGTGCGCATGAATATAGTTAAAGATGTAGAAGGATCGCGAATAGAAGTCAGTTGATATTTATTTAAATTATGACGATAAGACAGGAATGCATACGCCGCAATGAAATTTTTGCTTACTAAAGCCCGGAAATTATTCAGTGATATTAAAAACGCTATAAATACTGCTCCTCCACGCATCCAGCTATTCTTTATTGTCAATCTTCTAAAGCTTACTTCTTACGTCGTCGACTGGTTAGCATCATTACTTAACTTTCAACCGTTATCTACAGTTTCAAGCATAATTCTCATACTATGGCTAGGTGCAATGCTGATCATAGCCTTACCACAAACTGATGCACTTCTCACGGCCATCCAGCACTGGTTAAAGCCAGTTTGGCGCATCTCCATAACCATACTAGCCATAGTTATCAGCATTGAGACATTGGCAATAGGCGCTATTTATATTTCTGGCATCACTGCCCACACATCGCAGCCATCCACAGCACATACCATAATTGATGCTTTTACATACTCAGATGCCACCGCTCTTACTATACAAGCAGCAGATAACTTACTTGACGGGAAAAATCCTTACGCTTATGCAAATATCATAACCGCACTAGAATCATCTCCAGAAGCATATGAGAAATTAACGCCATTGCGCACCGGCTCTTTCGCAAACTCATTTCCATATCCAACCGAAGAAAAGCTTAAAACTGTTTGGCTCTCAACTATAACCAACCCTAATGTTATTCCATCTGAAATTGAAAGTAAGTTCAGTTATCCAGCAGGAGCTTTCCTGTTGCTAGTACCACTTAAAGCACTAGGCATAAACGACCTACGGGTAACGCTCATTATCTTATTAATACCAACACTACTATATACAGTCATGAAAACCCCATCTCACAAACGATGGTACCTCATATTTGGGATATTACTTTCTGTTGAGTTGTGGAACACATTCTTTGCCAGTGATACAAGACTACTATATCTACCTTTTATCCTTACAAGCTGGCTTCTAGCACAAAAGCACTCATGGCTGTCAGCCATTCTTATGGGCATCGCAATAGCTACCAAACAGAACGCTTGGTTCTTTTTACCTTTTTATTTCATACTAATATGGCAAACAACAGGCAGGCATATTGCGTTGCGGAGCATAGCGATAACCTTGTCAGTATTCATAATTACCAATGCTCCTTTTATTGTCGCTGATCCAAAGCTTTGGTTATCATCAATTATGGCACCAATGACAGATAAGTTATTTCCAATGGGAAATGGTTTAATCTCACTGGTAACTAGCGGATTAGTACCATTAAATTCATCAACGTTATTCTCCCTTTTGGAGATGCTTGCGTTTGTAGGTGGCATAATATGGTACGTGCGGTACGCACGCCATTACCCACACACAGGGCCTTTGTTAGCCGTCATACCTATATTCTTTGCATGGAGAAGTCTTTGGGGTTATTTCTATTTTGTAGATATAATATTGCTTGCAGCCATACTGAATCAAGAACAATGCCATGCACCAAAACCACTAATTTAGCGCATCTCATCCAAGCACTTGTTTAAGGTAATAGCCTGTAGCTGATGTTTTATGACAAGCAACATCTTCTGGCGTACCCTCAACCACCACCTGCCCACCACAATCGCCCGCTCCCGGCCCCAAGTCAATTATCCAGTCAGCATTCTTAATCACATCCAAGTGATGCTCAATAATTACTACCGAGTTACCACCATCCACTAAACGCTGAAGTACTCGCATGAGTGCAGCTACATCCTCAAATGCCAAGCCCGTAGTCGGCTCATCTAGAATATACAATGTACGGCCAGTGGCACGCCGTGCCAATTCTGTCGCTAATTTCACACGCTGTGCCTCACCACCAGAAAGATATGGCGCCGGTTGCCCTAGACAAATATAACCTAATCCAACGGCATGTAGTGTTTCAAGTTTGTTTTTGATTTTTGGAAAATGCTCAAAGAAAATCAATGCTTCTTCCACAGTCATATCCAACACATCAGCAATACTTTTGCCTTTGAATTTGATTTCCAAGACTTCGCGGTTATAACGCGCCCCGTGGCACACGTCACATGGCACTGTAACATCCGGCAGAAACTGCATTTCAATCTGGATAAAACCTTCACCATGGCAAGCCTCACAGCGCCCACCTTTAACATTGAAAGAGAAACGCCCAGCCGTATAGCCGCACTGGCGGGACTCAGGCGCAGTAGCAAACAACTCACGTATATGGGTAAATACACCAGTATATGTAGCCGGATTGGATCGCGGCGTGCGCCCAATAGGAGACTGGTCAATATTGATAACTTTATCAATATTCTCTATTCCCACCACATCATCCACCTCACCAGGTTTTTCACGCGCCTTATATAACACCTGTGCCAATTTGCGATAAAACACTTCGTTTATCAGTGTGCTCTTGCCAGACCCAGAAACGCCTGTGACCACCACTAGCTCACCCAATGGTATATGCACTTCAAGATTTTTGAGATTATTCTGACGTGCCCCTTTAATAACAATTTCCTCACCGCTACCAACGCGTCGCTGCAAAGGAACCGGTATTTGTTTACGCCCAGAAAGATATTGCCCTGTAAGCGATGATTCGGATTTCAGAATTTCCTCAAGCGTACCTGCTGCAACCACTTGGCCGCCATGCTCACCTGCTCCAGGCCCCATATCTATAATATAATCTGCAGCACGCATAATGGCTTCATCATGTTCAACAACCACCAGACTATTGCCTAAATCACGCAGGTTTTTGAATGTTTCTACTAAACGATAATTATCAGACGGATGCAACCCAATAGTAGGTTCATCACAGATATACATTACGCCCATCAGCCCACTACCAATCTGGGTAGCCAGACGGATGCGTTGTCCTTCGCCGCCAGAAAGAGTGCCTGATGAACGCTCTAGCGTCAGATAGTCCAGCCCTACATTCACTAAGAAGCGCAGTCTAGAAGTAATCTCTTTAATAATTTCGCGTGCAATTGTGCACTCTTTCTCACTTAGAATGGTCTGTTCGCCACCAAGTGCAGTAATCCATTCTATGGACTTACCCACAGACATGCCAACCGCTTGCACGATGTTAATTCCCCCAATAGTAACAGCAAGCGCTTCCGGCTTAAGGCGCTTACCCTCACACGATTGGCAAGGCAGTGTTATCATATACTGCTCCAAAGCTACACGCGACAACTCAGACTCAGTATCATGATGTAAACGTTCCAAGCGCGGAATAACACCCTCAAAGCCATTAAAATAGGTACGCGGCTTACCAAAATGATTACGATAACTATGTGATTCGCCGCCCTCACCATAAAGTACTAAATGCATAGCTTCTTCGCTAAGATCTTTTATCGGAGTATCGAGCGAAAAATGATGTCGACGTGCCAAATCCTCCAATTGTGAGAAATACCATGTCTGCCACTGATACGGATGAATAGCACCATCTGCCAGCGAAAGTTCTTTGTTTGGAATCACTAAACTTGGGTCAAATTCCATTTTTACGCCCAAGCCGGTACAAGCGGGGCAAGCCCCATGCGGACTGTTAAAGCTGAAAGTACGCGGTTCCACCTCGCCTATACTAATACTGCAATCAGGACAAGCAAACTGCTCAGAAAAGAGAATATCCTCTCCTTCCACTATTGAAATCAACGCCACTCCTTTGCCTTGTTTAAGTGCAGTTTCTACCGAATCAGCAATGCGGTGTTGATTGCCGTCCTGTCCGACAACCAAGCGATCAATGACAACATCTATGGTATGTTTCTTTTTCTTATCCAGCTCAATATCACTATCCAGTTCTTTAATAATGCCATCTACCCGTACGCGAGCATATCCACCCTTACGCAAGTCATCAAGCATATCCTTATACTCACCTTTGCGGTCTTTAACCATTGGCGCAAGTACAAGTATGCGTGAACCAACAGGTAGCGCCAGCACTGAATCCACAATCTGCTGTACTGTTTGCATGGAAATCTCACGCCCACAATGCGGGCAATGAGGGTGTCCCACGCGAGCAAACAGCAAGCGCATATAATCATAAATTTCAGTAATGGTTCCAACTGTAGAGCGCGGATTATGGCTTACGCCTTTTTGGTCGATAGAAATAGCCGGACTTAGACCTTCAATATAGTCCACATCCGGTTTTTCCATACGCCCTAAAAATTGGCGCGCATATGCGGAAAGAGATTCCATATAGCGGCGCTGCCCCTCAGCAAATATCGTGTCAAATGCCAGCGACGACTTGCCAGAACCGGAAACACCAGTGATAACCACCAACTTGTCGCGTGGAATTGTAACATCTATATTTTTGAGGTTATGTTCGCGTGCGCCTTTGATAAAAATGCTGTTGTAAGACATAAAAGTTTATGTGACAATTTTAGCATTGACTATAATTTGGGGCAAGCATACCTCCATAGTTCAATCTTTTTCAACAGTACAGAGAGTTTAGCAGAATATATCTCATCCGTATAAGTGGAAATGCTATAATATGTCATATGTGGGGCAAGGTCAAAATCCTCAGCCTTAACAATCACACCACCAAGCACTATATTGCGTAATAATAAGCGGAGTAAAACATGAACCAAGAGAATACAACACAAAAGTTTGACGTAATTATCATCGGTGGCGGTCCGGCAGGGCTTTCCGCCGCAATATATACCGCACGCGACCGATTATCAACACTGCTGATTGAAAAAAGCATAATCGGTGGGATGATTAACGAAGCCGATAAAGTAGACAATTACCCGGGATTCCACGAAGGCATCTCAGGAATGGATTTGACATCCAAGATGTATAAACAAGCACAGAAATATGAACTGCAAGATGTAAATACTGAAGTACTTTCCATCTCTGCCAATGCCCCGCGCGACTTCAGCGTAAAAACCGCCGATACAGAGTATCTTGCAAAATCGGTCATAATTGCCAGCGGATCAGACAAACAGAAATTGGGTATCCCTGGCGAAAAAGAATTTACAGGGCGAGGCGTTTCATACTGCGCGACCTGTGATGCGCCTTTCTACCGAGAAAAAACGGTTGCTGTGGTTGGTGGCGGCAATTCCGCCATATACGAAGCATTGCACTTAGCCAAATTCGCCAGCAAGGTATACATAATCCACCGCCGAAACCAGTTCCGCGCTACAACCATAATACAGGAACGTGCTAAATCAGAACCTAAAATTAAGTTTATCCTCAACACTGTAGTAGAAGCTGTACAAGGTACGGATTTTGTAGAAAATCTGATGCTTAAAAATATAACTAGCAACCAAATTTCAGAACTAAGTGTGGATGGAGTATTTGTTTCTATCGGGATCAAACCCAATACCAGCTACATTAAAAACCTGTTAGCACTAGATGATAGTGGTATGATTATTGTGGATTCTAATATGCAAACCAACGTACCAGGCATATTTGCAGCCGGTGACATCCGACATAACTCAATCCGCCAAGTTATAGCTGCCGCGGGTGATGGCTCAATAGCTGCCATGAGCGCTAAAAAATGGGTTGAAGAAAGCTAATCCTCAATAGCAGTCAATTGCTAAAAATAGCAAAATATCTCGTTTTGCCTGTTTTAAGTCAAGACTACATCGGTTATAATGTAGCCCTAATAATTCCATGAGGTAATACTGACATGAAAATCATTTTTTTAAAGGATGTTCCCAACGTAGCCAGAGCCAGTGAAATTAAGGAAGTCAACGATGGATACGCACGTAATTTCCTCATTCCCAAAAAGCTGGCGGTCGTTG
>WQTJ01000115.1 GCA_009786345.1 Dehalococcoidia bacterium
TCCAAGCGATACACGCAGTTTGGCAGCTAAGAGCCGTAAAAAACGTGCTTTTGTCCTCGGTGCCGGAGCTTTGGTCAATGCGATACTGCCTTTCATATTATTTTCCGTAGCTTACATGCTGCCTCATGACGTGATTAGCCATAAACTAGTTATAGAGGATGTAACACTTGGCTCTCCTGCTGACACCGCCGGATTTATGCCAGGTGACCTTATATTGGAGATCAATGGCAAAACAATTGAAAACTACGGCGACATGCAGCGTTGTATTGAGCTGAATTTGGGGAAAGAAACTACCTTTATTGTCCAGACAGCGCTTGACACACAAGAAAGCAGAATCGTAGTGCCGCGCTGGAAGCCGCCGGAAGGGCAAGGCCGGCTCGGTATTAAACTGGATGGCGCTATAGCTGAAGCCAGCGAAGAAACCATGCGCCGCTCTGAGCCGTTTTTCAAAAGCATTTCCATGGGAGTAACTGAAACATTCCAAACGATGGTATTGTATAAAAACGCACTGCTTGGGATGTTTATCGGTAACAGTTCTGCACAACTCACAGGGCCTGTAGGAATCGCGCAGATGACCGGAGAGGTAGCAAAGTACGGCGTTAGTCCGTTGCTGGAATTAGCCGGTTTTCTAAGCATTAGCTTAGCCATAATGAACCTGCTGCCACTGCCTGCACTTGACGGGGGAAGACTGGTTTTCATTTTCCTGGAATGGCTACGCGGCGGTAAGCGCGTTTCACCGCAAACTGAAGGAAAAGTGCATTTTACTGGCTTTATTATGCTGCTGTTACTGATGCTGGTTTTAACATTCCAAGATATCTTGCGCATAATTAACGGAAGCTAAGCTTATGTATCCTAGAAGAGCATCCAAAGCTATTCATATCGGCTTGGTGCAGATAGGCGGCAATGCACCCATTAGCGTACAGTCAATGACCAAGACTGACACCCGCGATGCAGGCGCCACCATCCGCCAAATAAAAGAACTGGAAGAATGCGGCTGCGAAATCATACGCGTAGCGGTTCCGGATAGCGAAGCCGCCTCCTCTCTGTCCACCATAAAACGTGGCATCCGCATCCCTCTCATCGCAGATATTCACTTTGACCACCGGCTGGCATTGGAGGCATTGGCAGCCGGAGTAGACGGACTGCGCCTCAACCCTGGTAATATTTCCGATGCAGGCAAAGTAGCAGAAGTGGTTAAAGCCGCCAAAGAACGGCAAGTGCCTATCCGCATCGGAGTTAATGCCGGAAGTTTGCCTCATACCCCCGCTTCAGAACAAACTATCCCTCAGCAAATGGTAACTGCTGCCATGCATCATATTAAACTGCTGGAAGATCTTGATTTCGATTTAATTAAGGTATCTCTTAAGGCCTTTGATGTGCCGACTACTATTGAAGCCTATAAAGTTATCTCAAGCTTAATTCCATATCCTCTGCATTTAGGTATAACAGAAGCTGGTACGCCGCGTGCTGGTGTCATACGCAGTGCTGCCGGTATTGGCACTCTACTGTTTTTGGGTTTGGGTGATACCATACGTGTTTCTCTTACTACCGCTCCGCACGAAGAAGTATCTGCAGGGTATGACATATTAAAGAGTTTGGGAATGCGACAGCACGGTCCTGTATTAGTTAGTTGCCCTACCTGTGGGCGCTGCGAAGTGGATGTCATCGCAATAGCCGCCCAAGTAGAGCAAATGCTGCAGAAAATATCAAAACCTCTGCGAGTAGCTGTCATGGGCTGCGTGGTCAACGGCCCCGGCGAGGCCAAAGATGCTGATATAGGCATAGCATGCGGCAAAGGCAAAGCGGTTCTGTTCAAAAAAGGTGAGCAAGTGGCAGTTATAGCAGAACATGAAATTTTGGCGCGGCTTATGTGCGAAATTGAGGATATGCAGACATAACACACTCACGCTTTTGACTACTTCATATACTGCTAAATAAGATGAGGGCTTGCCGTGTGGAATAAGTATTTTTTTACGCTGACAGGCATTACGAAAAAATTCCTGCCAGCAATTATGGCTTTTACCGGAGCTTTATTTATTACGGCCTTTGTTGTTTGGGCTTTCAGCCTGCACGGTACCAGCGGACTGTTTCATGTCAACGGCATATTTCACACCATATTTATATTGCTGTTTATAAGCATAGGAATACTACTGGCTTTGGGGATCTCTTACATATGTTTTTCATCCCGTCTTAAGCCACTGACCTATAGGTTATTTACTATCGTCACTATAACCTTCGCACTACCAAACCTAATTGCACCTCCGCTAACTTACGCCTACACAAGCGGTTACTTCTCAGGCAGCATAGGCGACACCCCTCCTCAGCTTATAATGACAGCAGCTAGCGGAGTTTACGGATTGCCAAATTTAGCACTCACTTTTAACAGTGCACAGCCCACATGCAATACAATCGTTTGGGGCACAACAGAAAATTCAATCAGCATCACGGAGGAAAAATCCTCACGTCAACACGTTTTTATACTGCATGACCTGCAGCCTTCAACCAGCTACACTTACCGCATAAACAACGGCAGCAGCTCTAGCTTTACCACTCCGTCAGCCGATGGAGTCTTGCACTTTGCTGTTTGCTCTGATGCTCATTTCGGAGCAGGAAACAACCATTCCGATCTGACTGCTGCCATGCTGCAGTCCATCGCAAACCCTGCCAACCATTATAATTTGCTTTTTTCTCTAGGCGACTTAGTAGATTATGGCTTCAGTGCCAGCCAATGGCATGAAGCCTTTAGCGCTTTTTCAGCTACTACTTCCAGTATTCCAGCGCTGTTCGCTTTGGGAAATCATGATTCAGTATTTACTGGAATTAACCTGTATAAAGAATATGCCCACCCAGCAGACATCGGCGTGGCTAATCACTCACAACTGTGGCACCGCATAGACATCGGAAAAATACATTTTCTTGTTCTTGATATAGAGTGGAGTGCTGAAAGTTATACGCCAGTTCAGGCAGCATGGCTGGAAGCCCAGCTAAAAGACATACCTGTAGATGACTGGAAAATCGTAATGGGACACGGATTTTATTATTCATCCGGTTCTACGAAAACAGGCTGGGACTGGTTTGATAACCCGGAAACCATCAATTCGTTAACTCCCCTGTTTGAAAAATACGGCGTTGATATAGTGTTTTCAGGGCACAACCACCAGATGGAACTGCTGCAGCATAATGGCGTAACTTATGTCATCTGCGGGGCTTTCGGCGGTCGGCCCAACCAAATACGCGACTACACCTCACCCGCCAGCCTGTGGTATCAGCATGAACAATACGGCTTTGTGGACGTAAGCTTGTCAGGGAACCAATGCAGCATCACTTTCCGTGATAACGAGTATCAAGCATTGAAAACGCTGACTATTGAAAAGAAGTAAGGGAGCTTCACTATATTGGTTCAGCTTAATATTAAATCGTGTCAATAATTTACGCGTAAATACTGGCACTCCCACTATGCTACGCATAAAGATTGCATTACAACTAGCATAAATAACATCAATATGTTTTAATCTGTAGCAATGACGTCGTAAACAAGTATCAGTCTGTATTTTCTTGAAGGATTCTAAATATGCGTATCTCACAACTATTCGGTAAAAGACTGCGCGAAATACCAACGGATGCCGATACTGAAAGCCACCGCCTGTTACTGCGCGCAGGTATGATTTGCCAGTTATCAGCAGGAGTATATTCCTATATGCCGCTGGCACTCAGGTCGTTACGCAAAATCGAAAACATCGTGCGTGAAGAGATGAACCTTACCGGAGCCCAAGAAGTACAGATGCCCTCACTGCAACCTGTGGAACTGTGGCAAAAATCAGGGCGTGAAACTGCCATGGGTCAAGCGCTATTTCATTTGCAGGACCGCAAGGAACGCGATCTAGTGCTGGGTCCAACCCATGAAGAAGTGGTGACTGACATGGCCGGACGTAACGTGCAAAGCTACAGAGACCTGCCTTTCACTCTATACCAAATTCAAACCAAGATGCGTGATGAACCGCGCCCGCGCGGCGGGCTTATACGCGTGAGAGAATTTACCATGAAAGATGCCTACAGCTTTCATGCCAGCGAAGAAGACTTGGACTTTACATACAAGCAAATGGTTCAGGCATATAAGAACATCTACCGGCGCTGCGGGCTGCCAGCAATCATGATTGAAGCCGACAGCGGAGCTATTGGCGGCAAGGATTCACAGGAGTTTATGGCTGTCACAGACATAGGCGAAGACGAAATCATCATCTGCGACGGCTGCGGTATGGGAGCCAACGTGGAAAAGGCTGTCAGCATTAAACCCAAAGCCTCATGTAATCCTATGCTAGATATAGAAGAAGTTGCTACTTTCGAGCATAAAAGTATTGAACAACTGACAACTTTTCTTAAAATCCCTGCCATGCAAACACTGAAAGCTGTTTTCTACTACGCTGACGGAGTTGTAGTTTTCATAGTCATAAGAGGTGATCTGGACGTAAACGAAGTCAAATTAAAGAAGGTATTGCACGCTGCCGACTTGCGGCTGGCAAGTGACGAAGAAGTAAAATGCGCGGGGATTATAGCTGGAGCAGCATCTCCAGTGGGGCTGAGAGGCATTAAAATCGTTGCTGACGAGTCGGTATTGTCAGGTGCTAACTTTGTGGCAGGTGCCAATAAAGCAGGTTATCATCTGAAGAATGTGAACTATCTGCGCGACTTTACCGCCGACATCATAGCCGACATTGCCAAAGCCAAAGCAGGAGACGCATGCACCATATGCGGTGGCACACTGCGCACTATGAGGGGCATGGAAGTAGGACATGTCTTTAAGTTAGGAATTTCCATTTCAGGGAAACTAGGGGCCAACTTCGTGGATGAAAGTGATGCACCTCGCCCCATAATAATGGGGTGCTATGGCATTGGCATAGGGCGGCTCATGGCGGCTATCATTGAGCTCAATCACGATGATAAAGGTATCATCTGGCCTATGAGCGTAGCACCCTTCCAAATAGCTCTATGCCCATTATATGTAGATAACGCCGCAGTAGTTAAGCAAGCTGATAGCTTATATAAGGGGCTTACCAATCTGGGGTATGAAGTGCTTTACGATGATCGTATTGAATCGCCCGGAGTAAAATTCAACGATGCCGACCTGCTTGGCATGCCACTACGCATAACCGTTAGCCCTCGCTCGCTGGAGAAAGGCAGCGTAGAAATCAAGTTGCGCAACAATCCGCAAGCTGAGGTAGTAGCACTTGATAATGCCATCGCCAAAGTTAAGGCGTTACTGGCAGGTTAACCAGCCTACTTTTTACATAGATGCGGAATAAATTCCGCCCATGCTCAACTCGGTATAAAGTTATTGTAGGAGATTTAAAGTAAAACTAATACTTGGCAAGATGGCAGGATAAAGCCGTTTTCGGCGCCCAGATTGGTATAGTAGCTTGCTTTATGTCTTTAAGCATGAGGAATGAGTAGACTTCCAATATACTTTTCATTGTTGCCACGCAAGCCACGTCTTGCTCCGGCGGTATGCACCGCTAGCTAAATAAGCTTTCAAAAGCTCATTTTTGGGGGGTGGGGGTATACAAGAAGTCTAGGGGAGTGTAAAGATGTTATTAAATCATTGAGAGCGGGATAATATAGTTTCTCTCATTCAGTTGCAAAAAATTGTTAGCAAAACATATAACGCCACCTTCGCCAATGTTGATATTCTTGATTCTATCAAGCATCTTGAAGCTTTGGATATCCTTTTCGTTTGGTTCTGCTTTTGTTTTAATCTCAATTGGGTACAGTGTATTGTTTTCATGGATTAACAAATCAATTTCTTTTTTGTTCCCGTCTCGGATGAAATATAAATCTACTTCTTTCCCTGCGTTTGTATAGCTTTTAAGTATCTCTGAAACAACAAAACTCTCAAAAAAACTGCCACTATTTGCTCCAATGGATAAATTTTCAGCCGTAAGCCAACGAGTTAGGTAAGAAGCTAAGCCAATATCTAAAAAGTGCAGCTTTGGTGTTTTTACAGCTCTTTGAATGACATTATTGCTATACGGCTTTAACAAATATACTATTCCGCTTGTTTTTAGTATTGAAAGCCATCTTTTTGCAGTCGGAACACTTATTCCCACATCATTCGCAAGCGAAGCTAAATTTAACAACTGCCCTGACATAGCAGCACAGACAACCATAAATTTATAGAAACTGTCTTCATCAGCGACTTGTGTGAGTTTGCGCACATCGCGCTCAATGTAAGTTTTAAGATAATCAGAATAAAAATCCGCCCAATCAAAATCCGCATTCAATGCAATTTCTGGAAGGCAACCACGATGAATAATTTTCCAAGTCTTAGATATGCCTAAAATCGCTTTATTAGCGTTACGTTTTTTAAAGTAATCAAATGTTGGCATAAAAGGTCTATTCCAAACCTCGCCAGTTATTTCTCTTAGTGATAACCCCAGTAACTCCAGAATTCCAACGCGTCCGGCTAAACTCTCCGTGACATTTTTCGTAAGGTCAAAACTCTGTGACCATGTGAGGAAAAAATCACCTTTGTTGTGGCTATTGTCCAATAAAATTTTAATGTAGTGAAAAAGCTCAGGAGCATATTGCACTTCATCAACAAAAATAGGGGGAGGGCTTATATTGAAAAAAGTTGAAGGTGAATTGCTCGCGCGATGTCTGACAGGCAAATCATCAAGGGTGATTTTGGGAATCCCAGGCATTAAATTCTCAATCAAAGTAGTTTTTCCTACTTGCCTTGCACCAGTCACCACAACTGCACCCTTCATTTCTGCTCGGCGCAAAACCGCTTCTTCAATATGACGCTTGATATACATTG
Organism: Dehalococcoidia bacterium; assembly: GCA_009786345.1. GTDB lineage: Bacteria > Chloroflexota > Dehalococcoidia > Dehalococcoidales > UBA1222 > WRNG01. The sequence goes on from WQTJ01000115.1 coordinate 6,812, forward strand.
AAACCTCGTTCTCTATGTTAATTTAATAACAAATATTAAATTAACATAGAGGATTAAGAGAGTCAAGTATAAAACAATCAGTGTTGTATTTTGCCAGTCCATGATTTTTACATAGACTGGCGAATTTTCACGGGAATATTGCCGCACTCAGATTAAGCAACTAGCGCAAAACAGCACCCAACACACTTTGCAACTTGTGTAAAATGGCATCCATCACCTTATCTACTTCGGCATCTGTCAGTGTATGGTCCACTGACTGGAAAGTTAAACTATAAGCCAGCGATTTCTTACCTTCTGCAACCTGTTTGCCAGCATACACATCAAACAGCGCAACCGATTTCACCAGCGAGAAGCTTTCAATAATATCCAGCACCTGTTGGTGGCTAATGCCAGTATCAAGCACCAATGCCAAATCGCGTATTACCACAGGGAAACGCGGCAATTGTTCATAGTGCGCACTGCCATTTGTATATGGCAAAATCTTAGTAAGGTCAATTTCAAACAGATAAGTATTTACCGGCAGCTCAAATACCTGTGCCACTTTGGGGTGAATTGCACCAAGCACACCGATTTCCTGATTATTCAATATGATGGATGCCTGGCTTCCCATATGTAACCCTGCGTCCGTACTAACTTGGAATACTGCCTTTATATCAAGTGCCTCCAGCAAGCCATCTACAGCACCTTTGGCATCAAAGAAATCTATAGGCTCTTTACGCCCAAGCCACACTTTTTCTATCCCAGTGGAAGTAAGCACTCCGCATAGGATTTCCGGCTCATACGGCAAATCTCCAATTTTCTGCAGATAGACATGTCCTACTTCAAAAAAGCAGATAGCCCCTTCTTCTCTGTGGATATTGGCACTTAAGGCAGACAGCACATTGCCGCGCAAGTTTGTACGCAAGCATTCCTCTTCGCTGCTCATGGGATGAGCCACACGTAGCGGCTCACAAGTTAACTCCGCATTTAAACCTTTTCCCAATGTTTGGCGGTTAGTTAAGGCATACGTAATCAGTTCTTGAAAGCCAAAACCCGCCAGTGTCTGCCGTACTTTCAGGCGCAAACCTAATCTTGCATCAGGGTTCTGCTGCGGCATCTCACCGGAAAGCAAGCGATCAGGTATATGCTCATAACCCATAATACGCGCGATATCTTCTATGAAATCAGCATCTATACGCAAGTCGCTACGCCAATATGGGGGCATAACCTCGAAAGTATCACCCGCGATACACTTTATTTGGCAGCCAGCAGACGCAAGCGTCTTTTCAATCTGCGATGCAGGAACATCTAACCCTAGTATGCGCTTGACCTCAGCACCAGTCAGTTTGATCGGTGCGGCTTCCTTGCGGCCGGGGTAATGGTCAATAATTCCATCTGCAGCCACAGCGCCGCACAACTCCACCATCAGTTGCATTGCCCTGCACAATGCCGGCAATGTTAATTCAGCACGAATACCGCGCTCAAAGCGCGCCGATGCCTCACTGGGCAACTTAAGTTGCACCTGCGTATTATGCACGCTGGCGGCTTTGAAACTAGCCGACTCAATCAACACAGAAGTGGTAGCATCCGTCACTTCGGAAGTGGCACCACCCATCACACCAGCCACCGCAATAGCACGATTAGGATCAGCAATAACCAACATGTCCGGGCTCAGCCTGCGCTCCACTCCATCCAAAGTAGTCAGTATTTCACCTTCAGCAGCACGCCGCACTACAATCTTGCCAGAGCCAATATCGTTATAGTCAAAAGCATGCAGCGGCTGTCCGTATTCCATCATTACAAAGTTGGTAATATCCACAACATTATTGATAGAGCGCACTCCGGCAGCAGCTAATGCTTCTTTCAGCCACTGCGGAGATGAACCGACCTTAACACCAGTCACCAGCCCCGCACAGTAGCGCGGACATAGCTCAAAATCCTTAATTTCGGCAGAAACACTCTCATTAATAGAGCGCCTTGCACATACATAATCCAAATTCGGTTCGCGCACAGCAGCCCCAGTAAGAGCCGCCACTTCATGGGCAATACCCAGCATTGAGAGCATATCAGGGCGATTGGGCGTTACTTCCAAGTCAAAAATCACATCGCCCATATAGTCCGCCAGTTTGTCACCCAGCGGAGCATCAGATGGCAACACCAAAATACCATCATGGTTTTTGGAAAGCCCCAATTCCATCTCGGAGCAGACCATCCCTTCAGAAAGCACTCCTCTTATTTTGTTGGTTTTAAGCACTATCTTCTCACCGCTGTGCCCATCAATCAAATGCGCCCCGGCACGAGCAAACGCTATTTTGTCGCCGATGGCGAGGTTCGGAGCGCCGCAAACCACTGTTATTTGCTCTTCGCCCAAGCTAACAGTTGCTAAACGCAAGCGATCAGCGTTTGGATGCGGATTTACAGCAACTATCTTCCCTATGAAAACATTGCCCCATCCACCGATAACATCCACATGAGCCACTTCTGTCCCGGCCAGCGTTATACGCTTAGCCAGCACCTCAGGTGAGCTATTTATATCAACGTAGCGACGCAACCATTTAAGCGAACACTTCATAGACAACTCCCTATAAGAAAACAAAGGGCGAGTTCGCTTTGTGTCAAGCGAACGGAATTTTTAGAATACCAAACCTAATGTTCAATATCTTCATTTTATCATTTCCCCGATTATCTTGTCGCCAGTAGCAACACAGCTAGCCGAGCCAGCCATGGTACAATGCCGCTTGGTTTATATCATCTAGACTATATGCTGTCCAACAACGAGGGATACATCAATCAACGGCGGATTGATGTGGCAAGATAGCTAAAGGCTGATTGATTTGGCTTGTAATAATATTGATTGATAGTCATTCATTTTTGCGTTATAGTAGAGAGTGTAATTGGGAGATTACCACGTGAGAAACCACCCAAAATGGCGGCATGGGTTCGACTGACACAAACACTTATCGTTTCGCTGGTGAGTACTTCAATATCGTATAACTACTATATTCACGCCCAGATATATCCGCCATTATTCGCACCTCATTGTGAATACGGACGAAATAATGCCCAGGTCTTACTTATGATCCATATACGGCGTACGACACAGTAGCAGAGGTGTTAATTCAGCGTATTTGATATATTAATAGCTCGTTTCGCTTATTTCCCTTGGTATCAAATACCGACTACTTTTCGTTACCGAGAACTTCTCCTTGGCAAGTGAGCCCTAATGGATTGAGGATACGAAACATTAATTTTTCAATTACGGATAAGTTTATAAGGTAGGGTTGTTTTTATGCATCTGTTTATTCAAGGGCAATCTCGTATTGGTAAATCGACTTTGCTACGAAATACTCTGATACCTGTTGCCGCAAGCGTAGCTGGTTTTGTAACGCAACGTCTTATGGAAAATGAAAAAGTGATAGGTTACAGAGCTTTGAGTATAGCTGGTGACTTACCGCTTTTAGAAACGGGCTATGAGACCAACCAATCAGGAATATTTTTAATTAACTTCCAATTAGATATTTCTGTTTTAGAAAGCGTCATCCTGCTAGTAGAACAAGCTACGAAAAGCCCTAGCTGTAAGCTCATATTGCTGGATGAAATCGGTGGTGTTGAATTAAAGTCGGGAGTATTTTTTGATGCGCTACTGCGGATTATGAATGGAGAAAAACCTTGTATTGGAGTTTGGAAGTCTACTTCTAATTTATCCCATACCATATCAAGGCTGAAACTGAATAATGAATATCTGAACCCTCATGACAGCTTAGAGCAAATTGTCCGATCAAAAGGTGAGCTTCTGACAGTTACAGATGCAAACAAGGAATCATTGCATGGATATATTAAAAAGTATATCCAGCAGATGATTAAGTGATAAGCCTTAGCTATTTTCTATTGAGAAGCAATAACAAAGCCGTATTTTTCAAATATTGCCTTTGCTTCCTTGCTTAAGAGGAAATCCAGATACTTTTGAGTGACATCTTGATTTTTGCTTTCTATGATTTTTGCTGCCGGATAAACAATCTTGGCATTGACCGCATCCGGACCAGTGGCTACTACCTTTACTTTATCATTGGCAAGAGCATCCGTTGAATATACAACACCAACGTCTGCATTACCAGTTGCTACAGTTGTCGCTACCTGCTGTACATCAGTGAACTGTACAATAGCTTCTTTGGCATAAGCACCGGCTGGCACCGATTCAGGAGCTCCGATTGCCAAAGTTTTACCAGGAGCATTGGCAATGTCGTTAAAACCACTGATGTTCCATGTGCTATCTTTGGGGACAATGAGCACAATATTGTTGTTCAAGCAAGTTCTTGCGGGAGCCGCCCAACAGCAGGTTTTTATTTTGCAGATTGTCCATCTGAGCTGCCGCCGCTGAGATGAAAATATCAGCCTGCCCAGGCGCCGCATTTTCAATCTTCCACTGTAACGTACCTGACCCGTCAAAGTTGGGTCCAATTTTAATATTGGAGTTCTGTTGTATGTATAAGTCGTTGATTTCAGTAAGAGCTTTTTGCAGACTTTGGGCGGCGAAGACTTTCAGAGTGATTTCTTTGGCGTTGCACCCAACTGTGGAAACCAGCAAAAATATTGCCGCCAAAAGAGCTGGCATCCACTTGATTAGTTTGCGCATTAATGTTCTCCATTATTGTTTTTGCAGTGCTGATAAACACTGCTTATCGAGAATATCACTCGCAATGTGTTCCATTGTCAGCCGATTATAAATGACGATAATTCAACAGGAGTTAATACCTATCCGGTTAGTCTGCGGCAATTGCTTTTGATATTTGAGCGCATAGTTTGCGGTATTGGGCAACTGCTTTACGTCCTTCATCAGTTAGCATAGCATGCCCACCACCAGCTCCACCTGTACTTTTTTCAACCAATGGTGACGGCGCCATGCGATTCATAGCATCAACCCAAAGCCATGCATTACGGTATGTCAATTTCATTGCTCGTGCAGCAGCAGCAAGGGATCCATATTTTTCAATATTTTCCAGTAATAAAGCTCGTCCGCCACCAACATACAGCTCGCCATCTTTCTCAATCCAAACACTCGCTTGAACACTGTAGCCCTCTTTCGGATGCCGCCCGAAACGTGAAAGCTTAAGCCTACTGGGTTTCTGTGACTTAACACTGTCCATTAAACTTTTGCTCCTATCAATAATCCGCTTAAATACTATTGTAAATCTAACCATCCATCAAAGACAAGACGTTGGCATTCTCTTACAAAGAGAGTTTCGCGTCCTTTTACGCTCAGGGTATACCAGATGTTTAATTCTCAGCTGTAGTACGCAACGTTCTGCACACTGATCTCTAGTCAAGCAGCTTTGGTTTAGTTTTCAATGATGTTTTTATATCTTTGGTATAGATTGTTAATACCTTGAGAATCTGTGCTTTCACTGCCGCCAAGCTGGTTAAGCTCATCTTGAAGAATACTCAGAAGCCTAATACGATTCTCTTGTTCTCTCAACAAGGCCTCATCCCGATTGTCCACCAAGTTCCCACCGCTATTAATGAGCTCAATAATTCTCTCACTGCGGTTAATCTGATATGCGATATCAGCTGCCAAGCGTTCAGGAGTAATGTCTGAAATCACAACTACTATTTTTTCGTGGGCAATTCCTCTTATCCAATAACCACCGGGGTTAATGCCTTCATGAATCTCTGCGATCAAGTTCTCGGAGTATGTTGGCTTAATCACAGTAACACTTGGGATTGGAGCAGTGCCGTCTACCCATTTTGCTCCAACGCAAATACTAAACTCCATTTCAGAAATTTTGTTCTTAGCAACTACTGGCATAACACAATCAATAATTACTGTACCTGCGCCTCCGTTGGTATCACCAGGGTTATAACTCCCAATAACAACTTCTCCGAGACTCGACATTTCAAAACTGCGTTCAAAGCCAATGTTATCTACATACGTACATAAAATGTCTTCAACATAGCAACCTTCGGGAAAGTAAAAACTCACACCGGCCCAGTCATTTGGCGCAATAACGATAGATGCCACAATTTTGATATCCAAAACATCTGGTTTAGATTGAGATACGAGGATGGTGCCCTGTGTTGACGAGCCAATTTCTTCAGCAACAACATTGAAGTCACTGCGTCCGAGTAAACTTGAATAACTTGTAGCATGTTCCCATTTAGGGCTTCTGAAGCTACAACCAGTCATAACTGCAAGTGCAATGAGGCACATGAAAATAATCAACGATATCTTATATTTCCATATAGCGCTGTTCATAAATACTCCATCCACATTTCTCACCGCAGTCCATAGCATAGTGACACGTTAGTTGACAATATCTATATATCACCATAGATATATAGATATTGTCAACTGAAGATATCGTCACTTGATAAAACCGCTCTCATTGAGAGATATTGATTATGGCTCAAACAACGACTTTCAGTGTCCGAATGGATTCAGCGATAAAGAACAAGCTACGATTTCTCTCTTGTGTACATCAATACCACATGCCCGCTCGTAAACAATCTCCATGCTTTACTATTGAGTCGTTAGATTGGAATAGCAGTACTGCTGATAATGGCAGAGCAATCGTGCACAGATTAGCTATCCGCCGCACAAGTATGGCTAAAGATACTTATGAACCCATAGATAAAGACTGAAACTGACCAAGTATGAAGGCTTTCACACTTTCATTAATAATCTTTCTTCGGTATTTTGTCGGAATGACTACGTGATAGTCACATTGGAATACGCTGTGGTCTTTTTTACGGTATATGCTTGGGGCATTCCCAACTATTTTACATTTGCTCGCTCTTTTTGAGCTACAGCCGACTCTGTTACGACTCCATCCCCGACCATGAGGTCGGGGATTTATTGTCGGTATTAAATGCTTATTGTATAATACAGTATATCTTTGGTAACATATTACAAACGGCATGGTCATGCCAAATTATATCGGGCAGAGATAAGTGCGGCGTGCAGGCTGGCAAGACAACCTGTGCTTTGGGTTACTTTCCTTTGTCAGCTGGATTAAAAAAAATGAATGTATCATACTGGACGCCCATTTGGATATCCATTAAAACGGTGCTCACTTCCACGGTAATTACCTTTTTCCTTGGGATTGCGGCAGCGCACTGGATGTCGCGTTATAACGGAAAACTGAAGACTATAATTGACGGCATATTTCTTATTCCAATGGTGCTGCCGCCTACAGTCGTTGGTTATTGGTTGCTTATGTTTTTCGGCATAAACGGTGTGGGCGGGAAGTTTTTTGACCTTTTTAATTACAAAATAGCATTTACATGGCAGGCAACTGTTATTGCCGCAGTGATAATGGCATTTCCTCTGATGTATATGACGGCACGAGGTGCGTTTGAGCAGGTAGAGCCGAATCTTCAAAAAGCTGCGCGTACATTGGGAGCTAGTGAATGGCGCATTTTCTGGACAGTAACAATGCCGCTGGCTTGGCCCGGTGTGGCTGCCGCCACAGTGCTGGCATTGGCACGTACGCTTGGCGAGTTCGGGGCCACAATGATGCTGGCAGGCAATATCCCAACTAAAACATCCACCATTCCAATAGCTATATATTACGCCATAAATGGCAACGACGATCATAGGGCACAAGTATTATCGCTGGTTGTAATGGCATTTTCCTTTGTTTCATTAGCTTTGGTTAGTGTTTGGAACCGCCGTAGCAAGCGCACAAAAGGAATGATGATATCTGAATAGAGAGAAAATATGCTTAATGCTCAAATTAAAAAATCTTTTCCCGGATTTAACCTTGACGTTGAACTGTCGCTAGGACTCGAGTTAATGGTCATTTTAGGACCTTCCGGTTCTGGCAAAACAATGACGCTGCAATGCATCGCCGGATTAGCTAAACCAAAAGAAGGTTATATTGAACTTGGCAGGCAGGTCCTCTTTGATTCATCCACAAAAATCAACCTGCCGCCGCAGAAACGCCGGGTAGGATTTGTTTTTCAGAACTATGCTCTTTTCCCGCATATGACTGTCGGTGAAAATGTGGCTTACAGCATCCGGAATCTTCCCAAAGACGAATCCCTTGCAAGAGTTTCGCAGTTGCTCGATATGATGAATATCAGCGCCTTTGACAAGCGCTATCCGCGCCAGTTGTCTGCAGGACAGCAGCAACGGGTAGCTATTGCCCGCGCCCTAGCCCCCAACCCTGAAATACTTCTGCTGGATGAGCCATTTTCAGCACTGGATTCACAGCTTAGAGAGCGGATGGAATTAGAACTGCTTGATTTACAGCGCGAATGTAAATGCAGTATGCTGCTGGTAACTCATGACTTGGCGGAAGGATATAAGCTAGGAGCCAAGGTAGCGGTCTATCACGAGGGACATATAGCTCAATGCGGGACAAGACAACAGGTATTCTTATCTCCTGTCAATCGTACAGTGGCTCGCCTTACAGGTGTGCGCAATTTCATGGACGGGGAGATATGCCGAATTGAACCGCCATATGTATGGGTGCAGATAGCGGCATGGGGGACTCAATTGAAAGCAGTATTGCCTTCAGACAAAGAATTAGCTGCTGGTCGCAAAGTAGTTGTCGGTATACGACCTGAGTTCATCCAAATTGCCCAAAAGGAAAGCTCTGAGAATGTTCTCGCCAGCCGGGTATTGCAAGTAGTAGAAGGTATTTCAAATATGACATATCGCTTTGCGGTAGAGAGCGACCAGCATGAACAGCATCTCTTGAATGTCCTGATATCAAAATCCGATGACACGTTGCTGCATGAAGACCATATGTGCCAGTTATATCTGCCTCCGGCACATTTAATTGTTATTCCAGAGTAACCCTGATAATTTATAGCGCAATGCAATGATATGTCCAGCAAGCAAGTCACTGCCCGCCTGTTACAAGGCAAGAAGTTTCACTTTACCTTGTCAAAATATTGTATCTTCTCAACAAGTTGGACGTAGCAGAGTTAGCCTTTAGACATACCATTGTGCTTGAGCATTATAGATGCGCCAATATTCCCCGCATTGTGCCATCAAATCCATGTGGTTGCCAAATTCCACAAGCCGGCCCTCTTTCATAACAGCAATCTTGTCAACCATCTTGCAAAGACCCACCCGATGGGAGATGATTATTGCCGTTTTGCGGTGAGCAACTTCAATAAACTTGGAAAGGATCTCTGTTTCAGTAATAGGATCCAGAGCACTCGTTGGCTCATCCAGCACAATAAACTTACTCTCTTTAAACATAGCCCTTGCAATAGCAAGCTTTTGTGATTGCCCTCCTGAGAGTCCTATTCCGCCAAAGTCACGACCAAGTTCGCCGTCAAGCCCATTACAACTCTTTAACACATCCTCAAGCCCTATTGCATGTATTGTCTTTAGCAAACGTTCATCGTCATAAAGAAGACTTATTTGAGATAGTCCGATATTTTGCCGCAGGCTTAAATCGTATGTCATATAGTCTTGCATCACAATGGAGACCTGAGAATAAAAAGAGTCCTTTGAAAAAGACGATACCAGGATGTCGTTATAATGAACCTCACCTCTCAGACAAGGATATACTCCGAGCAGCAGTTTTGCCAACGTCGTTTTCCCGCTGCCGTTTTCCCCAAGGATTGCAATTTTTTGACCTGGCTCAATAGTAAGCGTTACTTCGTTGACAGCGAGTGAATTGGAACCGGGATAAGAAAAACTGACATTCTCCATCCCGATCCGCATGTCCATACATTGAAACTCAAGCGACCCTTCTTTTTCCTCTGGCAGTTCAAGAAATCCGAAGTAACCAGTAATATATCCAACAAATTCGGACTGCTCACCCAACACGATAAGGGCATTTTTCAATTGGCTCTGAAGAAGTATAAACGCCGATATGCAGGCAGAAAAGACTCCGATGCCAAGGCTTTCTGATGTTACAAGCCAAAAGGCCATAAACACACTGCCGGCAAATCCTATGGCTTTGAGAGCATCGCACCAGATGAGCGACCGTGATCCTTTTATGCGTTCTGCCCATTGTTCATCATAAATCCTATCGCGGCAATTTTCCCAAAGCCGAGACGCATAGTCACCATAGCCCATAATACGCATTTCTTTCACATTGGTCTTGTCAGTAAACAGTGTCCACAAATATGCCAATCTGCGGCTTTTCTTAGTCTGAGTAAGCACTACCCGATGGAATTGACGTCCTCTCGCAATGCGCATGATTAGAGTCGGTATCATACTGATCATACAAATAATTACAAAAAGCACATTGTACGCGGCAAGCACGCTTATTGTTGAAACAATGGCAACAATACTTGATCCAAACCTTATTGTGTTTGTGAAACCTTGAAAAACCGCATCTCTTTCAAGACAATCCATCGCCCTTTGCCGTAAATCAAGTACTTTATCATTTTCATAGTCGATCAGCCGAAGCTTAGCTGATTTTTCTGCAACGTTCATTCTGCCTTGAAACACACTGCGCTCATACAAGGCTGTATCTGTAGCAACCGCCCCGATAAGTCTGACAATCTCCAAAAGAGCATAGCTGGCGATGAAAAGCACAGCCATTAAGATGATAGACTGCTTGGTATTCTCGCCGGACAAATAGCGCCCTACATCTGCGAACAGAAGCACGAGCAGCCATGTCTGCAATCCTGGAAACAAGCCTGTTATAATACTGGCCGCCAGCGATATAGTGCTGGCTGACGGAGCTATGCTGAACATCCAGCGGAAAGACTTAATTATTGGAGCAATAACTCCCATTCTATTGCTCATCGACATCACCCGCAGCTGATTTTCCGGACGTCACATACCAAAGGCTCTGCTTGTCAAACATCTCTCGGTATAGCCCATCATGTGACATCAATTCATCATGGCTGCCCTCTTCGACGATTCTGCCATCATCAAGTACGAGTATCCTTTCACAGAGTTTAGCACTGGCAAGCCGATGCGATATAACAAGACAGCCATGTTCTGCCATCGCTGAGATAAACGAAGAGTACATCTCACTTTCAGCGACGGGATCCAATGACGCAGTTGGCTCATCAAGTACAAAGAATTGATTATCGGCTAGAAAAGCACGTGATAATGCAAGCCGCTGCCACTGACCACCAGACAGGTCAACACCATCTTTTTCGATCCTGCCCAAAGGGGAATCCAATGTAAGACTGGTATTATCAAATCTCGCTTTTTGGAGAGCACCCACTATCGCAATATCATCGCATAGTTTTTCAATAGCACCAAAAGCAACATTTTCTCGCAAAGTAAGCTGGTACTTAGCGAAATCCTGAAACACAACCGAAAAGGTCTTAGCTAACACATCCTGGGCAATTTCATCAATCAGCCTGCCCGCGACCCTGATATTTCCAGCGCTCGGATGATACAAGCGGCTGAGAAGTTTTGTGATGGTTGATTTTCCGGCACCATTTCTGCCGACAAGAGCGATTAGCTCGCGGTCTGCTACTTTAAAGCATAGATCTTCCAGCACCGGTTTGTCTGTGCCAGGATACGTAAACGACACATGGTCAAACTCAATAAAACAAGAGGTTCGTGTGAGCATATCAGGCGGATTAATGGAAGCTTTTGGCGGCACATCTTTTGGATGCTCAAAACCAGTCTCTTGATCATCAATGCAGTTGCTGACATATTGCTTACCATGCGGCTTTTTCTCATAAATAGTTTCTTTTGGGGACGGTACTTCGGACAAGTCCATAAATGTATTGTAGTATCGCATCTCCAAGTGATTTTGAGAGATGCCCCAAAAGGCCCACCCGAGAATCACCTTCGTTCCTGAGATTGATTTAATGCTGCCCAACAATGACACGAATACTCCAAGGGTTATCGCCGCAGTAAAAAGCGATGAGACCAACAAATAGGCTATCGCTCCCATCCATGCAATAACGCAAATATTCGAGAGAATCATGTACTTTTGAGAACTAAAAGATGTTTTGATACGCTCTTTGAGCAACAAGTTTGCTTTTTCGCTCCACAGTTCCCTGATATACCCGACAGAGCGAAAGACGTGAAGATCAAAGAGAGAGCGCTTATCAGACATAAGCTTCTCAAGGTAGCGCGTCCTGCGCTCTTCTTCGGTCTGTCCGTGGAAAAGCTTGAACCACATGTTCACTGATTTGAACTGCAACACCAGTGTAAGAAGAAACACAAAGAAAAGTGCTACTGCAAAAAATATGGAAACCTGCGCAATAACCAGCGCAAGCCCTGCCGCGGTGATAATAACAGACAGGATATCGCATCCTCCCTGAAAGAGGTTGAAAAAACGCGTCTGCGGCTCAGAGCCCATACGCTCAAGCGTGTCTTGAACGGACGGGTTCTCAAAGTTTGAATATTCTATCCTGCGGAACTTTTTAAGCAGTATACCGGTGAGACGTTTGTTCAGACGGCGCTGCAAGCTGATGATTTGGACACAAGAAAAGAAGTTGATATTGTCTAAAAGCATTGTCGCCATCACAAGCAATACAACCCATATGATTATCTGTGACAAAGAGGAGCCATGTTTAGCAAAAAGGCTGACGGAGTCCACCAGCCGTTGCATGAAGTACAGCGACAACGGCTCGCAGGCAGCTGATACAAAGACAACGACAAGCCTCATCGTTGCAGCAAAAGGAGCTACTTTAAACATAAGGCGAATAGATTTCAGCGCGTTTTGTATCATGGTTTCAGTATTATCAGCATCACTGCGTAAACTTTCTAATTTCACATAGGCTGCCGGAGAAGAATCGACCTGCCCGAGTACCAGGAAGCAGAACCGGCATAGTCCACTTCATGGTAATATCCATAACCTTTAAAAAACGCCTTTGCTAAACATGGCATCATTGAAGACGCAGCAAGTAAAACAGCATCGTTTCCTTAAGGGATACTGCCTTATATTACAACTAATATAAGGCAAGCAAACATAACCTGTCAATAAGTTGATATGCCATGCTAAGAATGCAGCAATATTTAATAGTGTTAAGGCAGATTAACTCTGTGCGCGAAAAATTCAAGCAGGAAACGAGTACACATGGAATACCCGCCGGCTATGGTATCTACCGGCGGGTATTCCATGTGTACTCGTTTAAATTATCAGTATGT